>JANQSK010001264.1 GCA_028284105.1 Anaerolineae bacterium | reverse complement strand
ATGCTTATTTCAGTTTGTCATATAATCTAAAGATAGCAATCTTTCATAATCATTAATGGCAAAGCACATGAGCAACGATTTATCTGACGACGAAAAACGATTAATTTCAGAAGAGCAAGAACGAGAACTCAATGACCGTATTGAGCATCAATTTCGCATGCGGTTTGATTGGGACAATCTCATAGAAGATAAAATCCAAGAAGGGAAAGAAAAAGGCATTTTTGAAGAATTAAAAGGCAAAGGCAAGCCTTTGAATTTGAATAAAAACCCGTTTGGTAAAGATAAAGAGCTGGCCCATAGTCTATTAAAAGATAACAAAATGACGCCAGCCTGGATTGGTAGTCGCAAAATGATCATGGATAACATCGAAAATTTGCGACTTCAAATGAAAAAAAGCTGGAAGCGCCACGAACGAGAATATAGAGTCTTAACAGATCAAACGCACCGTGATTCCCTCATCATTAGTTGGGATGATGATTGCCTTCATTGGGAAAAAGAGATTGTAAAATTGAATAAACTTATCAATGATTACAATCTAAAACGCCCTATCAATAACCTCGAAATTATCAAGATTGAGCTCAACCGCGAATTACAGAAAATTGGGGCCGTTCGATGGTTAAAAGCATTGGATTGATGCCATTTTCCCAACCTTAAATTTTTCTGATGCCAGAATGATTTTGCAAAATTAACAAGAAAATTGATATTCTCGTCCATAAATGAAGGGCGCATATCTGCTATTTTGGTATCATTTTTTATGAGTTTTCCCTATATTTGGGGGTAATAGTGCTCTTGACGGAACATGTAGGCGTGTAATTCTTGTCAACCCCTTGAACCTTAAAAAAATCAATTTTTTAAGGTTGGGCCATTTTTTTTAGCTCAAAACTTTTAAGGGAAATACGCTCAATTTTTCGTTGCTATTCACGAATCCTTCTGTTAGAATCTATAGACCAAAGGCCAATTACAAAACATTTTTCTGAACTATCCTTGCTATCGGGAGTGAGTCAAAGAAGTATCAATAGGAAGAAAATGTGGGCAGTTTCCGGCCGGAGAATCGGGTAGAGGGATAACTACGCTCTATTAGTTTGCGAACAATCCCATCTGAAATTTAATCCAAAAAAGAAATCATTTTAGCAAGTTTTTGCTTGCCAGTTTAATGGCGCTTACATGCGCCAATATTTTGTGTTGGAGTGGTGCCTATGACGCCAGAATCAGCTTGGAAAGCGACGCTGGGTGAACTTGAGTTGCAAATGACAAAAGCAACTTTTAACACTTGGTTACGTGACACAACATTATTGTCTTGTGAAGACGATGTTTTTGTCATTGGAGTTCGCAACGATTACGCCAAAGATTGGTTGGAGAATCGATTGCGGGACACCATTTTGAGAACATTATCTGCCATAACGGGGGAACCAACCCAACTGCGGTTTGTTGTTTGGTCGGATGAAATTATTGCGGAGCCAGTTTCTGTAGAAAAGAACGGTCTTGCAATTAAACGAGAGCCTAAAGTTGAAAAAGCGGCCCCAATGAGAAATGGACAATCTGTTGGTGCAGCCATTAGTGATAAATTTTCTTTTTCTAATTTCGTTGTTGGTCCTAGTAACCGTCTTGCTCATGCTGCTGCCCTTTCTGTTGCTGAAAATCCTGGACGCACCTACAACCCTCTTTTCATTTATGGTGGGGTTGGTTTAGGCAAAACCCACTTGCTCAATGCAATTGGTTTAAAATGCAAGCAAAATGGCTGCACAGTTACTTATATTTCTTCTGAAACCTTTACGAATGATCTGATTCAATCAATTCGAACGAAGCAAATGGCTGAATTCCGTGAGAGATACCGGACACCAGATGTGCTTTTGATTGATGATATTCAATTTATCGCTGGTAAAGAAAGTACCCAAGAAGAGCTGTTCCACACCTTCAATGAACTTCACAGTCAAGGGAAGCAAGTGGTCATTTCGAGTGACCGCCCTCCAAAAGCGATGGCAACACTGGAAGAACGGCTTCAATCTCGATTCGAATGGGGCTTAATGGCTGATATTCAACAGCCTGATGTGGAAATGCGCAAAGCGATTCTTCAATCCAAGGCTGAAGAAAAGCATGTATCAGTTCCTGATTTTGTGCTAGATAAAATTGCTTCCAGTGTACGAAATAATATTCGTGAGTTGGAAGGCGCTTTTAACAAAGTAGCCGCTTATGCTCAGTTGAACGGTGGTCAGGTTAATGAAACGCTTGTGAATATGGCGCTTGGCGATCTGCTCCATGAAAGAAGCAAGTTAGATGTTCCTCAAGTTATTCGCTCGGTTTGTAGCCATTTCAACATTAGTGAAGCGGATATGTCTGGTAGTAGCCGCAAGCGCAAATTTGCCTATCCTCGCCAAATGGCCATGTATCTTTGTCGTACTGAAACAGATGCCTCGCTTCCTGAGATTGGTGAAAAACTAGGCAATCGTGACCATACAACTATTTTGTATGGATATGAAAAAATTGCAGCCATGTTAGACACGGACCCAGATGTTCGTCGAGATTCTTTAACGATTAAGTCTTCGCTTTATGAAACGGCCGTTTCTCCAGCCTAAATTTTATCTTTAAGATAAGCGAAACTTAATAAAACCAAATTAATTGCAAAAGCCCCCATTTGGGGGCTTTTGCTTTTAGAAGAGAAGAAAGAAGAAGAGAAGAGGAGAAGTAATAAAGGAATTTAATGCTGTGTTGTTATTACTATACAGTTAAAACACAAAATTCCTTGTCTAATTCTTTACAGTTTCTTTATTCATTTTCTTACCCATTCCATATCATTTTAGTTACCAATCAACTGTAAATTTACCTATGCTGATTGAATTGTGAGCTTTTCATTGTTGATCCGCAAAGAAGAGAATAGTTCAGAAATACGGCGGTAGGTAATCAAACCAAGAAACTGATTGCCATCAACCACGGGCAAAGCAAAGATCTGCTCTTCTTGCATGCGTGCTTGTACATCATCTAATCTGTTTTGTGGCGAAACGGGAGAAACATTTCGACTCATCACATCTTTGACTAATGTCCAGGTGGGAGCTTGACTTAGTGCTTCAACGAGATCTGACTCTTTGAGGAAGCCCATCAACTGACCGGCATACACAACAGGGAACTCACGCTGACCTCCCATCATTTGATAGTTAACCGCTCTTTGTAAGTTGTCATAGGGTGACAATACAAGAGGTTGTTTTATTAAGGCTTGACCTACTTTGAAATTCTTCACTTGCTCCCGAGCGTTCACCAAGCGGGCTTCTTGAGAGGCCCCTGCATAAATAAAGAAGGCGATTAGCATCAATGAGAGTCCACCAGTCGTGAACCCATAAATGCCTAAACCAACTGCAATGATGCGGCCAACGGTTGTTGCAATCTGCGTCGAAAGATTGTAATCAATCCACATGGCTAATAGGGAACGTAATACACGTCCTCCGTCCATTGGGAAAGCTGGAATCATGTTAAAAATTGCGAGTGCAATGTTATAGAAGAATATATAGCCTGCGATTGTGGAAATGGTCAATGATATTGGCCCACCAAGAACGGCTAGAGGATTTGTGATTGAAAATCCTAAAAGCGGTGCAAGTCCTATCATGACAATGGCAACTGCAACATTGACCAAAGGCCCTGCGATGGCGATCACAAATTCTTGGAATGGCTTGTCAGGCATCTCTTTTAATTGAGCAACACCCCCGATGGGCAATAGAACGATGCGCTCAACAGGAACACCGAAGTAAAGTGCTGCAAAACTGTGCCCTAATTCGTGAAGTGTGACCAGTACGAATAATAAAGAAACAACAATTGTGCCAAAGAGCGCGCCACTCAATCCTCCATTTGCCAAAATGCCAAATTGAAAAGCCGCCCATATCAAAATCAATGGAAAAGTGACATGAAGACGAACATCGATTCCACGAATTGAAAATAGTTTTAAAGAACGACCCATTATGTTTTTGAATCCTTTTTAGATTTTCAAAACTGATGAAAAAGACCAATATACCTAGTTATTACTATCATCGTTGAAAATCAAAGTTGTTAATATTTATGTACATCTTTAATGATAAGGAGAAAGTTTATAAAAACTGTTAACAAAGAATTAGGAGAACATTAGACAACTATTTCACGTTATCTCGAAAGATGAATTAGGAAATCTGGTTGTGATAAATAGAAATTAGTACTGATGTAATGTACTTTTCACTTGCCGTTCCGTATATGATTTATCATGAAATCGTTCGATTTCAGACAGGTACGGATTCCATTGTTAGTCCATAATCGAAATTGAATATCGCAAAGGAGAACTTGGTTATGATAGCCCCCCTTAAATCATTATCAGAATTTAGTAAACCAGTTACCAAACCCTACGAAAATTTAACATTTGTTTCGATTTGCATTGGATTAATTTTAAGTGCTGCATTTTCATTGCTTTGGACTGATTTAGTTGGGATATCTCAAATTGCCCTTTGGCCATTGGGATTTGCTCTCTCATTTGTTGTTGTTAGTTTGCTTGCTGTTCGCAGATACGGCAAGATGCGCTGGGACCTGCTTTTCTTCGGTCAAGTTTTAGGGGTTATTGGTGCTATTATGTTCTTTCTTGCAACAATTTAGCCACACCTTTTAGAAGAATTGCGGCATAAAAATTGCCATAAAGTAAAAAAAAAGGCTAGCCAATTTTGGCTAGCTCTTTTATTTTGGACTGATTTAAAATGATGTTGTTTGGTTTAGTTTATGAGGCGTGGATCTTTCCTAAAGCATTAAATGTGGAAGACAATGTTGGGTAAAGTTCCTTATAAATTTGATAATAATCATCATAGGCTGATTGATTTGAAGAGGGTTGAACTGTCTCTGTAATTTGTATAAGTTGTTCTGAGGCTTGGTCAACTGATTTGAAATGACCATTGCCTACGGCAGCTAACAAGGCGGTACCAAATGCTGCTCCTTCATTAGTATTGATTGATACGACCTCGGTTTTTAATACATCAGCGATAATTTGACGCCAACAATCACTTTTGGCACCACCACCTGATACTCTGATTTGGGTCACATTCTCCATTCCTGCTTCCTTCATTAAATTTAGAATATCACGAAATCCAAACGCGACCCCTTCTAAAATGGCTCTGCCAAAGTGGGCTTTTGTGTGCTGGACGGTTGCACCAATAAATGAGGCCCTCGCTAATGGGTCAGGATGAGGGGTGCGTTCACCGGTTAAATAAGGCATGAAAAGGAGCCCATCACTCCCTGCTTTGATGCTTTCAGATTCTTTTGTAATCTGCTCGAAAGAGTCTTGTGGAGAAAATGTGTCGCGATACCAGCGAAGAGAGCCAGCGGCTGAAAGCATGACGCCCATCGTGTGCCATTTCCCAGGAACCGCATGGCAAAAGGTGTGCAAACGGCCGTTTTCTTCGATCTGTGGTGAATCTGTGCTCGCAAAAATAACGCCAGACGTTCCAAGGCTTAACGAAATAATCCCTTCTTTGACGGCCCCAGTGCCAACACCATTTGCTGCTTGGTCACCACCACCCGCATAGACCGGTGTGCCTTTCTTCAAGCCTGTTAAATCAGCTGCATGTTGGGTAAGTTGCCCAGTAACGGCCGTTCCCTCAAAGGTCTGAGGAAACCAATGGCCATTTAACCCAAACTGATCTATCAGGTCAGTAGACCAATCTCGCTTTTGAATATCAAACAGTTGAGTACCTGATCCTCCGGCTTTATCCATTGCGAACGCTTGTGTGAGCTTCCAACGAACAAAATCTTTGGGCAAGAGAACGTGTGCAATTCGACTGAATAGATAAGGCTCATGTTTTTTGACCCATAATATTTTGGGTGCAGTAAATCCCGTGAGCGCATCATTTCCTGTAATGCGGATGAGGTTGTCTTTCCCCTTGGTTTTACGCATGAGGTCACATTCAGCGCTGGTTCGTTGATCATTCCACAGGATAGCTGGGCGCAGAATACGGCCGTTGGCATCTAATAAGACGAGTCCGTGCATTTGACCCGTTAAACCGATCCCCTTGATTTCTTCTTTATCAACATCTGAAATTGTTAAAACTTGTTGAATACTTTTTATGGTTGCATGCCACCATAAATTGGGATCCTGCTCACTCCAAAGCGGCCTTGGTGTTTCATACGCATAAGAAGAGGAGGCGACATTGACAACTTTTCCTTGATCATTCATCAATAATGCCTTGGTTGCGGTTGTAGAGCTATCAATACCAATAAAGTAAACCATTTAGCGAACTCCTAATAACAACTCAACAGTAAGCTGATCCAATCTTTCATAAGGTTGACCCCGTTTTCCAAGTGCTTCTCTATCAAATTGATAGCTTTTTAGGGATGCTGCTTTATCTGAAGAGTAGCTACCTGTCAATTCGTTCATTGAACCATCATTCGCACTAATTTCTGAGAGCAATGATTGGATTTCAGAATCAGCGTTAAATTGGGCAGCTTTCTCTTTCAGAATGAGATATGTGCGCATATTGCCTCGAGCAAATGCTTTGACGTCTTCAATATCTGAGGTGCGATATGCATGAGCATCAAAGTGTCGGCAGCCATCATAACCAACATCTTCTAAGAATTTTACAAGAGAAAATGCGCTTTTTATATTGACTGAGCCGAAACGAAAATCTTGATCATATCGTCCAAAGGCTTGATCATTGAGGTCAATATGGAATAATTTGCCAGCATCCCATGCTTGGGCGACGTGATGTGTGAAATTTAAGCCGGCCATGTGCTCATGTGCAACTTCAGGATTTACCCCAACCATTTCTGAATAATCTAATGTCTCAATGAAGCCGAGCATCGCACCGACAGTCGGTAGGAAAATATCCCCTCGTGGTTCATTGGGTTTGGGTTCAAGTGCAAATTTTAAATTATAATTTTGATCCTTAACGTAACTGCACAGATAGTTCATCGCTTCTCGGAACCATTTTTGAGCGTCGAGAAGATTTTTGCTGACGTCCGTTTCAACCCCTTCACGGCCTCCCCAAAATACATAGGTTTCTGCCCCTAATTCAACACCCAAATCGATGGCGTTCATTGTTTTTTGAAGTGCATAAGCGCGTACTTTCGGATCATTACTTGTGAATGCACCATCTTTGAATGCAGGATCACTAAATAAGTTTGTTGTTGCCATAGGGACGACTATCCCCGTGTCAGCTAACGCTTTTTTGAAATCGGAAACAATCTTGTCTCGTTCAGTTGGCGTGGCATCGATAGGTACTAAATCGTTGTCATGGAAATTGACTCCCCAAGCACCGACCTCTGCCAAAAGATGCACAATTTCAACAGGTGTTTGAATAGGGCGAGTGGGTTCACCAAAGGGATCGCGTCCAATGTTGCCAACGGTCCACAGGCCAAAAGTGAATTTATGTTCTGGTTTAGGTTGATACATCATTTCCTCATGCTTTGCGATCTTGCAAACGCTTGCAAAATCGCTTAAAAAATTTTCGAATCAAAATATATGCATTGTTGCAAACGCTTGCAATATTTTATTCAGCCTTTTAGGATTCGTCAAAAATCGTGTTATAGTACCGTGTTTGAGAGAAGGAAAATTTTAGCCAATGGCAAAGAATAGGCAAAGAAAAAGTAAATCAGTCACCATATTCGATGTAGCCAAAGAGGCAGGGGTTTCATACTCAACTGTTTCTCGTGTGGTTAATGGATTTCAATTTGTCAAAGAAGACACACGGACACGCGTCCTTGCTGCGATGGAAAAGCTTGGTTATGTTGCAAACCTCCAAGCAAGAAGCCTCGCTGGCGGTCAGTCAAGAATGATTGGTTTACTCATCCATGATTTGGAAAATAGCTATATCAATGAAGTCATAAAAGGGGTCGATTCTGAGATATCCAAGCTAGATTATGATTTATTGCTAGCCACTACGCACCAGCGCCTTCAAAAAGAGCCCGAATACGTTAAAAAACTGACCAACGGTTTAGTTGATGGTTTAATTATTATTTTGCCAAGAAATCTAGAAGCGTATCAAAGCTACTTAGAGCAATCCCAATTCCCCTATATTGTCATTGAACCTGACCATTCTGAGACCCAACACTCACTCATCAAATCATTAAACTGGAAAGGAGCATTTGAAGCCTCTCAATATTTGTGTCAATTAGGCCACCTACGGATCGCTTTTGTTAAGGGGCGCACTGATGTTGCCAGCGCCTATGAACGATTTGATGCATTCAAAGAAGGATTGCAGCAAGCTGGTGTGCCTGTAGATGAAGAACTGATTTTGCCAGGTGATTTTACAAAAGAAGGTGGGTATGAAGCGGGCATAGCGCTTCTTTCTATGGACAACCCACCAACGGCCGTATTTGGCGCTAATGATGAAACCGCCTTAGGACTCTTAAATGCGGCATTGGATAAAGGGGTCAAAGTCCCTGAAGAGCTATCGATTATTGGGTTCGATGATATTCCCCAGGCACAGCACGCTCGTCCTGCGCTCACAACAGTCAAACAAAATATGCACCAAATGGGCAAGTTAGGCATTGCGCTTCTGATCGAGCTCATTGAACAAGGGCTTGATTCCCCCAAGAAAATTGAATTAGAAACACAGTTGATGGTGCGAGACAGCACTGCACCCCCTAAAACGTAAAAGGAACCCACATGAACGGCATTGACATCACCTATTTAGGTGGACCTGAAATTGAGCAACTCCATTTGACCCCTGATGAAATATTGACCGCAATTGAGGTCAGCCTCATTGCACAAGGAAATGGCGACACGGTAATTGAACCGCGTGCTCATTTAATTCCTAATCCTGAATTTCGAGGCCACTTCAATGTGCTAAGAGGCTATATTTCTTCTTTAGGAGATGACGGCGGTATTGCTGGTGTAAAGATCGTTGGGGACTATGTTGATAACTACAAGATTGGTCTCCCATCTGAGCTAGCGATGTTGAATTTGATGAATGCTAAAACGGGTGCACCGTTGGCGATGATTGATGCTAGTGAAATTACCGATATGCGGACAGGGGCAATAACGGCCGTTGGTGCAAAACATCTTGCACGAAAAGATTCTAAAATTTTGGGTCACATCGGTGCTCGTGGAACAGCCTACTGGAATGTGCGATTGCTTGATCATCTGTTTGATTTTGATGAGATCCGCGTTCATTCCCGTCGACCTGAAAGCCGTGAAGCATTTGCCGCTCGATTAGAACAAGATCTAGGGAAGCCAATCATCGTTACTGATAATTGGCAGGACTGTCTCGAGGGTGCTGACATTATGGTTGAGGCATCTAGACTTGAAGCCCCAACACCATTGTTTAAAACAGATTGGGTGAAGAAGGGAGCGCTGGTGGTTCCATATGGAACACACAGTGCTGTTGAAGATAATTTGCCAGATATTATGGACAAAATTTTGGTTGATGATTGGGGACAATGCCTTATTGGCCCATTTGGTTGTTTTCGTCGGCATGTTGATTCTGGCCAAATTACCCAAGAAACGATTCACGGTGAATTGGGTCAGGTGTGTAATGGCACTATTTCAGGTCGTGAAAGTGATGATGAAACCATTTTGCTTTGGCACCGCGGGCTTTCAACCTCTGATATCGCGCTTGGATATGCCATGCTTGAAAAAGCAAAGGGCATGGGTTTAGGGCAGCAATTAAAGTACCGATGAGACATCAAAAATGATTACGATTCAATCTGTTGAAGATATTAACTGGGACACAGTCCAAACTGTGGCTTATGAGAATGAAAAAGTCACCATAGCGAATCAAGCATTAGAAAAAGTCACTACAGGGCGTGAGTTGTTTGAGCACCTTATTGAGCAAGGTGTCCCATGCTATGGCGTGACGACGGGACTCGGGCAGCTTGTGACATTGGATTTATCTGAAGAGGAGCGGTTGGACCTGCCGCACAATATTTTACGTGCCCGTGCTGCCGCTGTCGGTGATCCATTGCCACGACCTGTGGTCCGTTCCATGATGATGATGCGCTTGGTTAATTTTCTTTCGGGGAAGGATGGGGTCACGGCCGAATTATGCCAATTTCTAGTAGACCGACTCAATGATGGAATGACGCCGTGGGTACCTTCGTTGGGACATGGGATGGGGGCTGATGCAACAGCCCATACACACGCCTTCCAAACGTTTATTGGGGAAGGGTTTGTTATGGATGAGGCTGGTCAAAAAATGCCAGCAGCTGATTGGTATGCTGAGCGAGAGATACGGCCGTTAATCCTTGGCAAAAAAGAAGGGCTGGCCTTGCTCAATGGTATATCGGCAGCCCCCGCTTATGCGCTGGATGCGTATCGACAGGTTAAGGGGGTACTGGATATGGCAACGGCCGTAGCTGCTTTGTCTTGTGAAGGTGGGGCTGTGCCCAAAGATTCATTCCACCCCAAACTCAAAGAAGTGAGCCAAGAAGCCAGCACCAATCAGATCATTGATCAACTTCAACCTTATTTCCAAAACAGCCAAATAACACCTTACAAACTCCAATCTGCCATCTCGTTTCGGGTTATACCCCAAGTACATGGCGCTTTGTTGGACGCTTTAAACCATTGGCAAGGTCATATCAAAGCTGC
>JANQSK010001263.1 GCA_028284105.1 Anaerolineae bacterium | reverse complement strand
ACCCACTCAGCAACGGCCGTTCCCGACGTTCCCGGACCAGGGTGATACATCACCTCATTAATCTGCAAGGGACATCCACTTTGAGCATAAATCGGTGACACAAAAAATTGAAATAATAATCCAGACAGGATCAGGCAGCATAAAACGCGATAAACCATATTTTTCCTCCTCAAAAGTTGGCACTTCAAACTGGTAAAGGCAATATATCGGAAAGTGAGACGGGAAGCAAAAGTTAACCTTCGACAATATGATTCAATCGGTTGCGCTAAGGTACCTCCGTCGCTACACTCCCAAAATGGCTGATGAAATTTTGTTCGATGTAGATGAGTATGGCATTGCTACACTGACCGTAAACCGACCTTTTGCCCGAAACGCACTGAGTTGGGCAGCACAGGAGCAGTTTGCAGAAAGCGTAAAGGCCGTTTCTCAAAACCCAGCCATTCGTGTGCTTATCATCACCGGTGCTGGAGAAAAAGCGTTTGTATCAGGCGGCGATCTCAAAGAACTCGTCAACTACCCCAAACGTGAAGATGCTCAGAGACTCAAACAAACCATGGGGGATGCCCTAGAGCAACTTACCCAACTGCCGATTCCGGTTATCGCTGCTGTAAACGGGGATGCCTTTGGTGGCGGATGCGAACTGCTTACAGCGTGTGATTTACGCATTGCATCAGCCCATGCTCGATTTTGTTTTGCCCAAATCAAAAATGGGTTAACGAGCGGTTGGGGAGCAACGGGTCGATTGGTGCCCCTTATTGGCAAAAGCTTAGCCTTAGAGCTGATGCTGTCTGGCCGCGTCTTTGATTCCGTAGAAGCGAAGCAGATGGGTTTTATACACCGTGTGACAGACCAAGCTGTCAGAGCTGCAGCGCATGAATGGGCTCAAGAGTTTGTGAAGCTGCCCCAAAATGCGTTGGCTTCTATTAAGCAGTTGGTCAATACGGCCGTTACTGCGTCACCCCAAGAAATAAAAGCGACTGAAGAAGCGCTGTTCCTCGATTTATGGACCCATCCTAACCATCAAGAGGCGGTTGAAGCCTTTCTTGAAAAACGACCCCCTAAATTCAATTAGATTGAGTTTCTGACATTAATTGGATATGAGGAAACGGCCGTTTCTCCTTATCATTACTCCAATTTGCAACCCAAACAATATTCCCACGTATTGAGAGTGTCAAAATAAAGTGGATTTTGGCAGATTCGGTAACCAGTATTCAGTAATCATGGCTTCTACATGAACCCTGATGATTGACTACTGAAGACTGGGTCATTTCAAATCCCAAGAGGTGTTGTGCTCAAAAGAAGACAACACACCGTAGGAGAATCAAAAATGTCAGAAGATTCAGTAGTTCAAAACAAGCGATTGAAAGCACAAGAAAATCTTGAACTTTCAATCAAGCGCAATTGGCCTGCTTTTGGGGTCATTGGTGCTGGCGTCTTTTTGTTGATGTCAAATATTTTTGGGTTCCATCTCAGTGAGGTGCTTTGGCCGATGTTTATTATTGGACCAGGCGTTTTAATGATGATGCCTGCCCATCAATCAACCGAATCATACCAAAGCCGAGCCTCATTTTTGGCTGTACCGGGTGCCATCTTTGCAACAGTTGGCATTTTGCTTTTTGCCATGAACTTAGCAAATGAGCACTTTGAAGCATGGGCTTATAGCTGGACATTGGTTGTTGCATCTGTGCCAGCCGCTTTGATGTATATCAAGCGTTTTGAACCGGAACATCGCATTCATGAAACAGGTCATAAGCTGATTCGGACCATGTTTTATATGTTTTTAGGGTTTGCCGTTTTCTTTGAAATCATTATCTTTGAAAACTTCAACCCATTGTTACCTCTCGCATTGATTGGTTTGGGAATCTATCTTTTGATGAAAAACCGTCAAGAAGAGGAAATTGTTGACTAAGAAAAAGGGGAATTTGGATAGAACGTTCTATCATTTCCGGCCTTTACAAACTTACTGGAGAATATAATGCCTAAGAAAAGTAAAAAAGAAGAAAAAGTAGAAGAAGTCGTTGAAGAAATTCATATCGAAGAAGAAGAAACGGCCGAATCTAACGATGGTCAAGATTGGACTGAAGAATTTACAGTTGCTGCCAATGAACTTGTTGACTTTGTCAAAAACATGGTTCATGAAGCCGGCGTTCGTCGCATCGTTGTGAAAAACGAAGCGCGTGACTTCCACGTTGAAATCCCACTTGTGGTTGGTGTTGCTGGGGCATTGATTTTGCCAGCGGCCATCACTATGGTTAGTGTTGTTGCCGCATTGGTGACCGAATGCTCGATTGTGGTTGAACGTGCTGAACCTGCTGAAAAAGCTGCAGATCCTGAAGCAGCCGCTGCCTAGTTAATACAACTAACATTTGAAAATAAAATGCCCAGCAATTTGCTGGGCATTTTTTGTTTTAGCTTTTAAATGATTTATTTGATTAGGCTTTGATACGGCCGTGTTCATCTGGCACAAGCTGTGTGCCAACCTCATCCATTTTGTCATAGATGCTACGAACAGAATCCCCTTTAAATCGAGCTACAAATTTGGTGGGTGGTAAAGCCTCATCATAGAAAAATTGTGGCAAATCGTCATCATCAACCGTAAAGCCAGCTGCTTTGTTGAATTCACGCTCATAGACAAGCGTTTCGCTACCAATTTCACGGAAGAAGCCGGGTGTAAGCTCAGTGCCAAGTGTCGCGTTGATCGCATTTGCCATAAATTCAACATTCGGATTGGTGACAGACTTGCCAAATACACAGAGACCAATAGAATCAACGGCCGCACAAGCAATTTGAGATTCAAGGCTCA
>JANQSK010001261.1 GCA_028284105.1 Anaerolineae bacterium | reverse complement strand
TTATATTTTTGTCTAGAAAATCAGAGGGCAAATACGCTTTTTCAATACCGCTATTATACCATAAATGGGGGCTGATTTGGGAAAGGGTTTGGTCTGATTTGAAGGGGGTTTTCTCTGGTTTTTGTAGGAAAACGGCCGTTTTTAACACCTTGTTCCTCAAGTGCAAAAATCACAAAATTGTGTGCCCAAATATTGATTGTCAAGTGTTCTAAATTGGTGTCATGAGCTTTTGAAATCGACTCCTAAATTTAATTAACATCATTAAAAATAACCGATAAATTGAGGTGTTGATATGCGTGTCAAAATGATTCTTCCCGCCTTACCGAAGCCAAAAGCCCGTTTTTCCGACCAATCAAATATTCCCTGTTCCCCCCTTTAGGATTAGCAACATTGGCGGCATATTTATCAGCAAATGATGAAGTTGAAATTCAAGATGAGCATGTTGAAACCTTATTCTTAGATGATGAGCCAGACCTCGTCGTGATTCAGGTGTATATCACTTCTGCGTTTCGTGCCTATGAAATTGCTGATTATTATCGTCAAAAAGGTGTTTTTGTTGCTTTGGGCGGTTTGCATGTGACCTCTTTGCCAAACGAGGCCATGGCTCATGCAGACGTTATTTTTCTAGGTCCCGGAGAAGATACATGGCCCCAATTTTTGGACGATTTTAGAAACGGTCGTTCGCGAAAATGTTATGAGTCAAAACGTCGTACCCTTGTTGGATTACCTCCAATCAGAAGAGATTTGATTAAGCGACCTCTTTATTTAGTGCCTAACTCAATTGTAGTAACCCGAGGTTGCCCGCATAAATGCGATTTTTGCTATAAAGAAGCCTTTTTCCAAGGTGGGAAGGGGTTTTATACACAGACAGTGGATGACGCTTTGGCTGAGATAGATCGATTGCCCGGAAAGCATCTTTACTTTTTAGATGATCATATTTTTGGAAATGTGCGTTTTGCTTCAGAACTGTTTGAAGGGATGAAGGGGATGGGGCGGTTGTGGCAAGGCGCCGCTACTGTACAGTCTGTTCTTCGCCCTGAGCTGCTTGAAAAGGCTGTTGAATCTGGGTTAAGAAGTTTATTTGTTGGATTTGAAACGCTGAGTCCTGAAAATTTGCGAGCGCAACAAAAATACCAAAACTTAAATCGTGATTATCAAGCTGCCATTAAACGATTGCATGATTTGGGGGTCATGATCAACGGTAGCTTTGTTTTTGGAATGGATGATGATGATGAAACCGTTTTTGATCGCACGGTGGATTGGATCATTAGCCAAGGAATTGAAACGGCTACATTTCACATTCTTACGCCCTATCCAGGCACACTTCTTTATGAACGAATGGCTAATGAAGGTCGACTATTGCACGATAATTGGGATTTGTATGACACGCGGCACACGGTGTTTAAGCCAGCCCAAATGACAACGAAAACATTAGAAGACGGTTATTGGAAGGCTTATGAAGACTTTTATCGATGGGGATCTATTTGGCGTGGCGCAATGGCAAAGTCGTCTTGGAATGGCCGTTTGCGTCATATGGCATATGCTGGAGGTTGGAAGAAGTTTGAACCTCTTTGGGATGCGGTTATTCGTTTAAGGCAAGTTGGATATACAAGACCTGTGCTGGAAAAAATATTGTCTGGCTTAAATTAATTCGAATGTGAAGTGTTTGTATCTCGATAAAAATTGAACACTAGCTTAATCCCCTGTTTTCGTATGACTTTTCAACAGTGTTCCATCGAGGTTCATATCCTCCAATGGAGCCGATCTTCTGATCCAACCGAGGGTCGTCACTTTGAAGAATGGTAAGCAATCGATTACCCATTAACAGATGAGACCGATGTTGCTGTGCAAAAATGTCAGCAATCGCGTAGGCCCATTTTCTATCCGATTTATAGAACAGATGGAAATTCTTGATGATAATGACGATTCCCTTGTGTTTGCTGAACTCTAAATATCTTAAGTAATCGTTGAATCCATCAAGATTGACGTTTGGATGAAATTGAGGAATAGGCAGTGATTGCACAATCTCTAATAACAGTGATTCTTTTTGTGGCTTCTGTTCACAATTGGATTCATGAACCAGATACCCTGCATTTTTAAGCTGTTCTTCCATTTTTATTAAAAGCTCAGGCCGATTATATAAAACGACACCACCATTTTTGAACAGATCAAATATTTGTGGAAATTGTTTAATTTCAATGTCCGTAAATGAAGTCATAATGGGAGCGCTTCTTGTTGTTTGGGATAACGTAAATCCTTTCGAGCCATTAAATCCTTCACAAGATCATTTATCTGGGCTGCACTATATTCCCTTTGAATCATAATAAACTCGCCGCTTGTTGCGATAATTCTATAGTTCTGGAAAAATCTAACGTTGGTATTGTGCGTTTGACTTGCCTCAAAATCGATTTTTTCTATGGGAATTGACACATACTTTCCCCAACTTGATGGGCCTGAAATAGAATATGAGGTTAAACCTATTTTGAAAAATGGTGAAATCAAAATTTGTGCTATTGAAATACCAATGATTGAGCCGATAAAACTGATAATCAAACGATTCCAATGTAAGGGGAGATTTAATAATTGGATAAAGGCAAATAGGGCAATTAAACCGAAAGCAATTTCAGCCATTCTTACTAGGATGAGTCTCCGCACAAATGGTTTAAACTCAATTTTTTGAGGATACATCGATTTCTACCTTTGAATAAAAAATAAATATTATTACTTCTCTAATTTACTAAACGTTTTTGAATGCCAATTTTCGACATGCCAGTTGGTGTTTAATAGCTTGAAAGACAACATTTATTCAGATTCTAAGCGTGCTAAGTAGCCATCCCCCCAGGAACGAAGCCCCATAATAATTGGTTTCAAGGTTTGACCATATCCAGTTAATGAATACTCCACTTTAGGTGGGACTTGTTTGTACACCTCTCGATGGACCAATCCTGCAGCCTCTAGCTCTCGTAAACTGAGCGTCAGCATTCGGCGTGTGACGTTGGGTATCAATCGTTGCAGTTCGCCAAACCGCTGGGTGCCTTCAAAGAGGTGAAATAAGATGACTCCTTTCCATTTTCCGCCAATGACATCAAGTGCTGCTTCCACTGAGCAATCGTAATCAGATGCCTTTTTTTCAAAACTCTTTTTGGTCATGATTTGCCTTTAGTTACATTTTTGAACCTATGTCACATTAATGTGCGTACTTGAAGAATTGTGCATTAGTGCCACAATTATACAGGTTTGATGAGTCGTAGCGATCAATCAATTTGTTTGGAATAATAATCATGGAAATAATCGAAAGGAAGTTCAAATTTGAGGCTCTTAATCGTGGATACAATTCAGTATTCAAAAAAGAGCGTTTAAGCATAGGGCTTGTAGTTCCCATTGAAACGTATGCAGCCAGTACCGTGCCAACCATGCAACAGCATCTTGAAAGGGTAAAGCTAGCGGAAGAGTTGGGATATTCAGCCGTTTGGTTACGTGACATTCCGTTTAATGTGAATTCTTTTGGGGATGCTGGTCAAATGTATGACCCTTTTGTTTATTTAGGGGTATTAGCTGCGCAAACTGAAGAGATAGCGTTAGGGGTGTCAAGTATCATTTTGCCCCTTCGACATCCAGTACATGTTGCAAAGATGGCGGCTTCGGTCGATGTTTTGTCGAATGGTCGTCTCATTCTTGGCATTGCTTCAGGTGACCGCCCAACTGAATTTCCCGCAATGAATGCTTCTTTTGCCGACCGGGGCGATTCTTTTCGCGATTGCTATGACTATATTCGTGCCATGAGTAACAGCACTCCTCGATTTGAGAATCAATACGGCCGTATTCAACCCGGGATGGATATGTTACCGAAACCAGTAGCCGGAAAATTGCCACTGCTGATAACTGGTGGGAGCCAGCAAAGCATGGATTGGATTGCTGCGCATGGAGACGGTTGGATGATTTATCCTCGAAATCTGCCAGTGCAAGCTCAAGTTATTGCTGATTATCATACCCGAGTCAAAAAAGCTGGACGTCCAGAGCAGCCCGTATTGCAACCGCTATATATCGATCTAATTGATGATCCTGATGCCTCTCCGCAACCGATCCATTTAGGGTTCCGGTCAGGAACAAAAGCATTGTTAGCTTATATCAAAACACTTGAAGACATAGGCGTGAATCATTTGGCGTTGAATTTGCGCTTTAACCAAGCGGATATTGAAACAACGTTGAAGCGAGTGGCTGCAGAGATATTGCCATCGTTTTCATAATAATGGAGAAAAAATGTCAAAAATAATTCTAATCACAGGAGCAACAGACGGGATTGGCCTCGCTACAGCTAAACTGTTGTTCAGCGTTGGTCACACCATTCTTTTACACGGCCGTAATTCAACCAAACTTGCCCAAGCGAAAACTGCACTTTTAGAGATGGGAGAAACTCATGAGGATAAGCAGCGTGTTGCTACCTACAAAGCAGATTTTTCAAATTTGGCTGAAGTGGCTGAAATGGCACGATCTGTATCCCAAGAATACGAACAAATTGATGTGCTCATTAATAATGCCGGTGTTTTTAGAACGTCCCACCCGATGACAAGCGACGGTTTGGATGTTCGATTTGTGGTTAATACATTGGCCCCTTATTTATTGACGCAGCGTTTACTGCCAATAATGAACCCAAAAGGCAGAGTAATTAATTTGTCATCTGCTGCCCAAGCGCCGGTAAATCCTGATGCCATGTCAGGTCAAGTTCAATTGAGCGATGAAATGGCCGCATATGCCCAAAGCAAGTTAGCCATCACAATGTGGTCAAAAGGGTTGGCTGACCAATTGGGAAGTGCTGGGCCTATTGTTGTGGCCGTTAATCCTGGGTCGCTATTAGCTACAAAGATGGTCAAAGAAGGGTTTGGCGTTCCTGGAAAAAGCATAGGTATTGGGGCTGATATCTTAGCTCGAGCCGCCATTGCAGATGAGTTTGAATCTTCAACAGGACTTTATTTTGATAATGATTCGGGTCGATTTGCGCCAGCCCACCCCGACATGCAAGACCCAAATAAGGTGAATGCGCTTATTGAGGCTATTGAAGCGTTGATTGAGAAGCTGATGTAAGAAGCAAGGGAATCACTTCATGTAATGAGTGTAAAATGTGTGAAGCCCATTCTTGCGTTGCCGGGTCTGGCTGGTTTTTGTCAGGAATCATAATGGGAACCATGCCAGCTGAATGAGCCGCTTGAATCCCAGCACTTGAATCCTCTAAGACAATACATTCTTTTGGAGGCACATCTAGTTGCTTAGCTGCCTCAAGAAAGATATCAGGGGCCGGTTTGCCATTTTGAATCTCATCTCCACCGACAATGATTTGAAAGCGGTCAATGAGGTTTGTTATCGTTAAACGCTTTAAGATTGCTTGCTTGTGACTCGAACTTGCCACAGCTTTTTTGAGGTCGAGTTGGTCAATCACTTCAAGTAATTCTAATAAGCCACTCTTGATGGGGATACCGCTTTTCGAAATGCTATCTTCAAAATAGGAGGCTTTTAATTTCACGGCTTTATCAAGATTAAATCCCTTTCCCAGAGCATCTAAAATGCCCTGTTCAATGATCGGAATCGACTTGCCAACCAAAGCATAATAATCATCTTCCTCGAACATATAGCCAAGCTCACTGGCAGCTTGTTTCCATGCTTGATATGCAATCGTTTCTGTGTCAAGCATTAAGCCATCCATATCAAAAATGATTGCTGAAATCTTCATAACTTTTCCTTGGTTAATTATGTTTGTGGGAATGATTTAGTTTGGTTTATTGTTGCTTTCAAGGTATTCATGACTGAGAATACTCATCATAATGGCGCTTTGATATTGACCTTCCCACAAGAGAACATCGCGTCGGACACCTTCCTGAACAAAACCGATTTTTTCATAAACATGCTTTGCCCGTGGATTGAAATCATACACCTCTAATTCGATACGGTGGAGCTTTAATTCGCGAAATCCGTGATCAATAATAAGGTGGGTTGCTTCAGTCCCTAACCCTTTCCCGAAAAGCGATTCGCTTGCTAAAGCGATCCGAAAATTGGCTGATTGATTGTCCCAATCGATCTCGTTCAGCACGACTTCACCCAGATAGTTCGGATTATCAGGTAGTGTAATCGCATAATCGAGTCGATCATCCGCCGTTTCTAATCGTTTGCAAAAGTTTTGGACTTGTTCAAAAGTGAAGCTATCTTGGGTGCCTGTGAGCCTCATGCTCTCTTTGTCTGACAGACTGGAGTACATGCCTTCAGCATCGTCAACTGTAATTGGTCGAAGAATAATTTTGTTACCTTTTAAAATTGGTTTTTTCACCATTTGTTCCTTTCTTGTTCAGAATTTGTGGATGAAAATTCAAATATTTTGTTCCTTGCCTTTTGCGAGATACTCAATTGAAGGTTGTGCAAAATTCGGATTTGATATCCAATAATGCTCGCCAAAAATTTCTAGCATAGCCCAATGCCAAGGTTCGTCGTGAAAAACTAACCCGCGGTATGGTTCCTCAGGTGATTGATATACATAGAAATTTTCTGCCATGTGAATAGCATCTTCAAGAAGGTAGTCTCCATATGTTGCTAAACACCATGCAAATAAGTTGCGTTGGCTATTAAGATATTTAAGATAATACTTTTCATCTTTCCAAGGATTGTCATTAACCATGAGACAGATTCTAATTTAGATTCAGCATATTCCAAAGAATGTTTGGGTAGCTTTAACTGTTGAAGGCGGGATAAATAGGTAACTTCTGGACATCAGGCCAAAGTCGTTCCAACTTTTTTTCCAACTCAGATAGCGTTTTGGCAAAAACTAGTAGGTGATTAAACTCATTTGCTGTGTTTATCATGAGGCTGAGTCGAGCCAATACTCGCTGCCGTATGGTGGCAATGCCCCACTCTTCATCCTTTTCTAAATACTCTTCTATCCTTCTGAGTGTCATGAGTGTCCAAAATGCGCATGCCTCAGTTAATCCTTTGCCGAACAATTCGTCATTGGCTGCTTCTGGACACCCTTTTATCAATTCATTACGATAGACGCTCTCCATGAAGTTGACGACGGGCATGGGGACTTGATTGCAACACCAACAGGTAGGGAAACTAATACGGCCGTAAACCGCATCAAGTAAAGCGTGACGGAAGCCGCCAAATTCAAAATCAAGAAGACGAAACTGGCCGTCAACATAAGTGCAATTATCAGGGCAGGGGTCACCGTGAGTATAGACTAAGAAGGGGCCAGGATTTTCGATGGAATCGGCGACTCGTTCAATTTCTTCATAAAAATTGGGCAGAGGATCAATATCAAGCTCGTTTAGCAGTTTCGGTACTCCATTTTTAATATCCCTAATTTTTTGAACTTGTTCCTTTCTTAGGCCGGTGTCATTGACGCCAAGAGATTGGAGAATTTGATTGTATGCCTTTTCTCGATTTGCAGTTGCTGAATGGAGCCGTCCCAGACTTTTCCCTAATTCAATGAGACCACTCTGCGCATCTAATGCTGTTTCTTGGAGTAAAGGCTGAACAAGGCTAGCGTCATAGGGAATCACTCCATCATCAAATTGAAGCGGCTTGTTGTGTGTGCCTAAATCCTCCATGATGATGAATCGTTCTTCTCGATGGCCACCATAAAATTTTGGACCATATTTATGAGTTTCTGCTTGGGGTAAATTGGTCAGAAATTCAATGCCTGCCCAGTCGTTGAAAAACCAGAGTTCTGCGCTTGCATCCAAGTTGGCGGAAGGTGAGGCTTGTTTAATGATAAAACTAGATGGGGCGTTGGCAGGCCCTTTTTCTAAATGAACTCGAATCAGCTTGTTTCGGCGATCTTCTTCAGTTAGAACGACTGCATTTTTTAGCTTCACTGGTGAGCTCAGATTCGAAGATAAGATGCTTTCAGCCTGCGTGATTAAACGGTTTAG
>JANQSK010001259.1 GCA_028284105.1 Anaerolineae bacterium | reverse complement strand
TATGTTAGAAAATGAAGTTGTTTCCAGAGAAGCGTGGTTAAAAGCGCGGAAGGCGCTTTTAGAAAAAGAAAAAGCGTTCACCAAATTGCGCGATATTTTAAACCAAAATCGGCGAGAGATGCCATGGGTTAAGGTTGATAAGGATTATCAATTTGAAAGCAATGAGGGAAAAGTCAGCTTAGGGGATTTATTCAACGGCCGTTCCCAGCTGCTTGTTTATCATTTCATGTTTGGGGTCGATTGGGATGAAGGATGTCCAAGCTGTTCATTTTGGGCAGATGGCTACAATGGCACAGACATTCATTTAAACCATCGAGACATCAGCTTTACGGCCGTTTCAAGCGCCAAACTTGACAAACTCAACGCATACAAAGAGCGTATGGGTTGGACCTTCAATTGGGTCTCATCCTTTGGCTCGGGATTTAACGAAGATTTCCACGTCACCTTTTCAGAAAACACCCAAGACACGATTTACAACTATCGTCCAATCGACTCACCAGGGGAAGAGCTTCCGGGATTAAGCGTCTTCTATAAAAATGAAGCGGGGGAAATCTTCCATACCTACTCAGCTTATGCACGCGGACTTGATATGCTGAACGGAACGTATCATCACATGGATTTGATGCCAAAAGGGCGTGATGAAGCGCAGCTGCCTTGGAGCATGGCCTGGTTGCGTCGCCGTGATCAATACGAAGGGTAAAAATAAAGGCCACGGATGACACTGATTGCACAGATAGATAAAAAAATCCGTGTCGCTCTGTGTGAATCCGTGGCCTGATTTTTTAATTAATTAGCTGAGAATTAATCAGCAGCAATAACCTCAACGGCCGTTTCACCCGCCATCAAGTCTGCATCACCCTCTAAAACGGCCGTTTTGACATATCCTAATGCGCGATGACCATGGGGAAGGTGGGCTGAAGAGGTAATGACCCCCACCTTTTTGCCTCCTGCCGTTAATTCGGTATCTGGGGCAACGGCCGTATCAACTTTCAACAGCATCATCTTCTTGGCAAGCTTGCCACGGCTTTCCATCCGAGCAATGATCTCCTGACCGATGTAGCACCCTTTGTTAAATGAAACATCATCCCACAAGCCAGTTTCCAGCGGGATATACGCATCACTCATTTCTGCACCATACCGGGGTAGCCCCGCTTCAATACGTAATGCATCAAAAGCTTGATCGTCAATCTGTGTGATGCCGTTGGCTTGAAGCAACTCAATAACGGCCGTTTTATCGGCAGCCATGCACATCACAAAATATCCATCTCCTGCGATGGGGTCCGTTTTATGCAAGTAGAGCGTTTTGCCTTCAATCTCGACCTGTCGCCAATGGTGTAAAGCCAAATCTTCATCAGGGAATCCCGCTTTGACTAATTGAGCCTTTGCTTGTGGCCCGTAAACACCAAACACGGCCGTATCTGTACTCAAATCTTCAATGTGAAAATCGTCATTAAAAAAGACAAAGCGCATCAGATAACGAGCAATGTTGTCTCCATTATTTTCACTGGTTAGCGTATAAACGGAGTCTGTTGAGGCATACAAGATCAAACGATCGATAATTCGCCCAATATCCGTGGTCAAAATTGTCGCAACACCTTCGCCGCTCCCTAATCCATTGACAGCTTGGGTCGACATACGATGGATCAAATCGAGTCGGGTCTCCCCTGAAAATTTCAAGACACCGAGTGTGCTACGATCAACAAATACGGCCGTTTCGTGAGCCGCTTGATAAGCTTCATTTGAAATAGTCATTTCAACTTTCCTGTTGTGCATTTACAAACGAAACAATCATGGGTATATACTTTGCTTCGTTTTTAAATGTCACTTCTTCAATAATTTGGGCAAGGGAACGGCCGTTGAAAAACTTATACCGTTTTTTATCTGCCAAGCTCTTCTCAGAAAACGACTCAAGCCACCCTTCAAGCTGGACGCGCACCTGTTGTAAATCATCAAAAATCCGATCTAAATCTCGGCCTTGATTTTCACGATATCGCTTTTGATTATACGATTTGCGATCGCTCATGGCGGCCAATAACTTGCCCGGTTTTTTCCCTTGGTCGAGTCGCATCAAGCCTGTAACAAGCTCAGCTTCCCAAACCGTCAAATTAACCAGCACATCTGCAATCGAGAATTTGCCAATCACATTTTCCTGCATCAATGCCTCGTCAGGCAGTTCAGAAATAGCAATAAGCATCTTCTCACGTGTTGTATCAAGCTGGTCTAATATTTCATCAACTATCATATCAACTGAATTTTAGCTTAATCCATTAGAATCACATATAAGCATCTAATTTTGCCCAAATCGTATGTTCGATTCCAGTTACAATTTTGGTCTGTGACATAATGGGCCACATTGACAATGAACTCTTTAAAAAATGGGCAAATCGTAAGGTTCATCGAAATGTAATTTGGATTACAATATCAATGGTGTGATTCCATATTGTGGCCTATTTCACAATTAGAAATGAATCCTTAGAATGATTCGATTTTGTCCTTTTGCAAAGTATAATCTTAAAAAGATACAAATTCTGGAGATTGATCATGAGTGATTCATTCAACGGCTCTTTACCCCTCTCATTCGATGATGAAACAACCCCCGGTGGCAAGAAGTCGATCAAGTGGGAAACCATTGCTCGCGTAACTGGGCTCATGCAGGCAACCATCATTGCAGGGAGACTTCAAGCGTCTGGTATTCCAGCCCGAGCTTGGCAAGAAGCAGCAGGGCAAGCCTTAGGGTTACTCGTCGGTGCCCTGGGCACAGGTTATGTTGCAGTTCCAGAAGAGTATGTTGATGAAGCATTATCAATTCTAGAAGAGGAAGAATAGAAAGATATGGCAAATCCAACTTGGACTCGTGAAGATTCAGACCTATTCCCTAAGAAAAAAAATAACACCCTCAAATTTGCAGTTGCTGGTTTTGTAATGCTCGCCGCAGTTGCTTTCCTCGTCACGAATGCAGTTCGTGGCAATACCCAACTCTACAAAACGGTAAACGAATATTACGCCGAGCAAAGCCGCCTTGAAGGACGCGACCTTCGCGTTGCTGGCTGGGT
>JANQSK010001258.1 GCA_028284105.1 Anaerolineae bacterium | reverse complement strand
TCACTATTGCGAACGAGCTCTCCAGCCTAAAGCCCTGCCATTCATCGATGAAAGCACGAGGCTAATGCTTCAACTCCTTTCCTTAGAGCTCAAGCATAGTTCATTTTGGGACGAAGCTGATTATGACCAATTTTGTGAATTAGAAGATGCCGTCGATGCACTGCAAAATATAGAACTTCGCCGCCGATATTTGATGTTAAAAACAAACATCCACACTTCAAAAGGTAAGCTTGAGTCAGTCGAACAGATTTTTGACGAGATTATTGCTCTCACTCCTGACCACCTAAATCCCGCTGAAAAGATCAAAATCTATAATCATATCAGCTACAAATTAGGCGCTTACATCCGCAATACGTCCAAGGCAATCACTTATTCTCTCCAGGCAATTGAATGGTCAAAAGATCAGCCCCAGCATCCCCATTTATTGGTCAACTCTATTTTTGTATTGACGCTTAACTATCTCTATCAGCGAGATCTTGAAAGCATCATTGATAATCTCATTTGGGCGGAGTCATTGATCAATAAATATTCCGAATTAGCCCCCATGCGCGGTGAGCTCATTTTTTATCAGGCAGTTTGGGCACAGCTCAATGGCAATTGGGAAGATGCTCGGTCAAAACAGCATGAACTTATCAGTATTCATCGGCAAACCCAAAATATTAACGAACTGCTTGCCGCTTTATTTAATGCGACCAATGTCGCTGTGTTTACCTGTCAATTTGAAGAAGGGGTCATGCTTGCTGAGGAACTATTGGCTGTTTCAGATGAGTATATGGTGGAGATGGATGAATTTTATTCACATATCTATCGCGCCATTGCAATTGAAGCACACAGTGCCATTGGTCAGTTTGAAGAAGCTAATCAAATTGCCAATCAGCTCAACGAATGGATCGACACGGCCGAAAATGGGCACCATAAAGTTCAAGCCTTAACGGCCGTTGCCATGCTGCGATTTGATGAAGTTCGTTATGAAGACGCGTATCAAATCGCCAGCCAAATTTTAGAGTCAACCAATCAAAATGATTCCGCGACCTCTCGTCCCTATGTCTTAATAGCAGAATTGGCTTATCTGACAGAGCGTTATGAAGAAGCACAACAGTTTATTCAAAAAGCGCAGGAAAAGTTCAAACCAGGCGTCGTCTCACCAAATGTTTTCCATTACCACTACGTCAACTACCTCATTGATAAAGATATCACCCACCTTTCTATGGCATATGATGTCATTCTTCTTTGTGCCGATAAATTTAATGACATTGCACTACGGCTTGATTTTATCAATCGAGGATCAGCCCAAAGGGACATTCTTTTAGCAATGAGCAAGCAGAAGCAATTTAAACGTGTCTCGCTGGCTCATATAGATGCACCCAAAGGCAAACCCCTCTCAGAACAAGACCGCGTTGAAGTTTGGTGGACCATCGACAACGGGGCGGCCGATGCTAAACTCTTATCAGAGCATGGAAAAATTGCACTGCGACATCATCGATTAAAGCGATTAGTGTCCCAGGCC
>JANQSK010001197.1 GCA_028284105.1 Anaerolineae bacterium | reverse complement strand
CCCTGTTTCTGATATAGATTCTGGATTTTCAGATGTTGTTTCTTCCACTTCAGTTTCAGTTTCAGTTTCAGCTTCAGTTACTTCAGGGGTTACATCAAGTTGAATCGTTTCGGTAATAATCTCTGGTTCACTTGATCCGCCACCGCATGCTATTAAGAAAAGTGATGTAAGCAATATTGTGACGATTGATTTAAAGCGCATCTTTTCTCTCCATTCAAATTTTGGCAATAAAAAAAGCGCTATACATATTTGTCGCGCTTTTTTGCCTGTTAATATTTGCTGATTTGAGTCTATCAGTTTTACTGTTTCGGTTGGTTAATGATTGGATATGGTATTGTTAACAAATTGTTATTTATTGACATAATGCTTGAATTGTACTGATTTTGGGATTAAAAATTGAGAGGATATTTCTCTTGTACTTAATTGTTACTGCTTCAATTTTTAGTTTTGTGGAAGTCTCATTATTCTGTTGCTTGTGGTAATGAAAAGAAAAATGAGCTCCCTTTACCTTCTTGGCTCTTGACCCAAATTTCCCCATTATGGGATTCCACGATATGTTTGCAGATGGCTAACCCTAATCCTGTGCCACCCTTTTGACGGGTTCTGGCTCTATCTGACTTATAAAAACGTTCAAAAATGCGTGGAATGTCTTCATTTGAGATACCTTGACCCGTATCTTCAACTGACAGAATGACCATGCCAGGGTGTCGTTTTGGTTTAAGTGACGCGTTGAGTTTGATCGAACCCCCAGAATCTGTAAATTTAATGGCATTGTGCATTAGGTTGCTCACAACTTGGTGAATACGTGGTCGGTCTGCTAGAACAAGCGGTAGTTGGGCTGGAATATCGAGAATGAGTGCAATCTCATTACGCTCAGCCATTTCCTGAAAACGATCGACGGGGTTTAGGAGGAGGGAAGAAACGGCCGTTTTTTCCAGCTTCAATGGCACTTGTCCCGACTCAATCTTTGAGAGTTCCAATAACTCCTCAACCATCTGCGTCATCACATCGATTTCACCTTCGGCACGTCCCAAGAAACGTTCGGCCAGCTCTGGCTCTTCAAGCGCATGGTCTTGTAACGTTTCTACGACTGCGCGCAAAGAAGCTAGCGGTGTTCGCAATTCATGTGAAATATTGCTAATAAAATCCCTTCGAATCGTTTGTAATCTGCGAATAGGGGTCAAGTTTTGCAAAATGATGAGATAACTTAGGGCGTTGTTTTCTTGAATCGGGGTCACAATTGTTTGTAAAAAGAGGTCCCGACCAATTTCGACCGATTCAGTTTGTTCTTCTTGCGAAGATTGACACCGTTGCAAAAGGTCAATCAACTGATGGTGGCGTACGACTTCGGCAAAAGAGCGTCCCAAGCTCTTTTTTTCATTAGCCTCTAGAAGTTTTCGGGCTGCAGGATTGATGAGCAGGACATAACTTCGTTCATCCGTAATGATGACCCCATCGGCCATATAATTAACGGCCGTTGCCAACTGAGCCTGTTCCTCATTCAAAGATACAATCTTTTCAGTTAAACTTTCTGTCATTTGATTGAATGATCGATTAAACTCCCCAACTTCGTCACGTGTTCGGGGCAAGACTCGTGCATTGACCTCACCGTCTGCAATGCGATTTGCCACATCAGTAAGCTGCTGTATAGGCTTGGACGTCCGTTCGCGAACGATAAACCCTATGGCAAAGGCTGAAAGAACAAAAGCACCAAAACTGATAAAAAAGATTTGTTGGACGCACCCGTCAACACAACTTGGCCGGTTGAGAAACACATACACAATCACCATGATGATGGTTGAAAAAAGCAGGTTTAAGAATGTGATTCGCCACTGAATTCTGGAAAACATGAGATATAAAGAACGATATGATTAGCTTAGCGAAGAGAAAATTACCCTTCGAATCGATAGCCAATACCCCGAACGGTCACGATTCGCTCAGCATTACTTGGATTACTCTCTATTTTTTCTCGCAGCCAGCGGACATGTACATCAACTGTGCGGCTGTTGCCATCGAAAGTCCATCCCCACACGCGTTCAAGAATCAAATCGCGAGAGAGGGCTATGCCCCGATGTTTGGCTAAAAAAGTCAATAGCTCAAACTCTTTGGGTTTGAGTTGCAAAACACGGCCGTTTAAGGTCACTTCGCGCCGATTGAGATTAATGACCAAATTATCAAAAATAAACGAAGACTGCTCTTGTTTGGAATCAGTGTTGCTTTGCACTGGGGCCGCTTCTTGCACTTCATCCCGAATCATTTGCACACGGCGAAGCAACGCTTTTACTCGCGCTAACAGCTCTCGCATACTAAACGGTTTGGTTAAATAATCATCAGCACCCATTTCCAAACCAACAACGCGATCAATCTCTTCAGAACGGGCAGTCAGCATTAAAATGGGGACGTTATATTCTTGACGAACCATGCGACACACTTCAAATCCGTCAAGACCTGGGAGCATTAAATCTAACACGAGCAGGTCGGGCTGGATGGTGCGAGTCAGCTCAACACCGGAACGGCCGTCTTGGGCTACAGTCACCGCATAACCTTGTCGTGATAAGTTGTATTCAAGCATTTCAGATAATGTTTCATCATCTTCAATGACCAAAACTTTAGGTTCCATATTTCGTTTGTAGCAGGGAAAAGAAAAAGCGTCAATAACCATGTCAATCCCTCCCAAACCCGATATACTTCCTAAGTTAACCAAGCGAAACTTGCTTGTGGTTTGCAAATCAAGCTTCAAATCAGGAGTAAAACATGAAGGTTGTCATTGCTGGCGAGATGCCATTTGTCAGAGAAATTGGAGTGTTATGCGAGGAAGCCGGACATGATACAGTGATGTATTTGGTGGAAGATTTCCAATCGGCCGTGCATAGTGGATGGGCGATGCCTGACGCCGCCAATGCGGATATTGCCATCGAGATTCACAATGAATCAGCCGGTGCAAAAGAAGAACTTATCGTTTCCCTCGCCTCTTTTATTCCACAGGACGCCCTGATTGTGACCTCTGCTTTAGCCTCAAGCGTGACCCAAGCGGCCTCATGGGTAACCAATCCAGAACGTGTCGTTGGTTTTGGCGTCATTCCCCCATTGCAAAGAAACGGCATCGTTGAGATTGCGGCTGGCTTAAATACGGATCCTAAATATATGCAAAAAGCGGTTGAATTTTGCAACAGCCTCAACCAAGAATCTGTTGAGGTTGCTGATGGCCCTGGGCTGGTCCGAGCCCGCACAATTTGCTGCCTTATCAATGAAGCCGCGAGCGCGTTACATGAGGGTGTTGCTTCTGCTGAAGATATTGATAAAGCGATGAAGCTTGGCACAAACTATCCCTATGGCCCCTTAGAATGGGCAGACTATTTTGGGTTGGATACCGTGTTTGGGGTCTTAACTGGACTTTACACGGAGTGGGGTGAAGATCGATACCGGGTGTCACCACTCATTCGCCGAATGGTTCAAGCTGGAAAACTGGGTCGCAAATCAGGAGAAGGGTTCTACAAATACGAAGATTAATTTTGATTGAGTTACTCGATTGAAAATCGTGAATTAAAAAAGAGCTAGAGTGAAGCATTAAGCCACTCTAGCTCTTTTATTTTTTACAATAACCTTTCCTCAAAATTATTTTGAATCAGGATAGGTTTGTACATCAGGGCCAATGTGTTGTTTGAAAAGCTCCAACACTTCCCCTTCTTCAGCATGACGACCTGTATCATGTTTTGAATAGATCATCGTGTCATCCACTTTGACATCAAAAACACCTTTGGTGCCCGTTTTAACGGTAATCTCATCAATAATGTGTTGATAGTTGGCCATCAAATCGTTTAGCGCGCTCACGGCACGCGGTGCGTAGTTTCAAGGTACGCAATATTCAAGATAAATATTGACTTTGTTTTCCATGTGATTTCTCCAGAGATTGATTTACTATGTTATTTTATAAAAGAAGTGATGAATTGCATAGGAGATCACTATTGATTACCAAATGTTTTGTGCCAATATTAAGGATTTGAAAAATCTCCTCCAAAGAAAAAAGGACTATAGGATTTCTTAATTTAATGAATAGAATCCAAACCAACATGAAAGCCAACAAAATGCGATCTGGAGTTTTGGAATGATTTTTAATTCAATCGAATTTTTAATCTTTTTTTCGATTGTATTGACATTATATTTCCTGTTTTCATTCCATTGGCGATGGCTTTTATTGTTAGGGGCAAGCTATTATTTCTACGCAGCATGGAAACCTGTTTACCTTATCCTGATTGTTTATTCCACGCTGGTAGACTATTTTGTAGGCCATCGAATCGCTCAAACTGATGATGTTAAACATAAAAAAAGATTATTGTTAATCAGTCTAGTTTCAAATTTAGGACTCCTTTTTACGTTTAAATATCTCGACTTTTTTAGCCAATCCATTCAATCAGTCATTAATTTAGCTGGATGGTCTTTTCAAGTACCAACCATTGATTTAGTCCTTCCCGTTGGAATATCTTTTTACACATTTCAGACCTTAAGTTACACCTTTGAGGTGTACAAAGGAAACATTCAACCGGAGAAGAATCTTGGGATTTTTGCTTTGTTTGTCTCATTTTTTCCGCAGCTTGTAGCGGGACCCATTGAAAGACCGCAACACCTGCTTCCCCAATTCAAAGCTCAATTTCAATTTGACAGCAAAAGGGTAAAAAGCGGTTTTAGGTTAATGCTTTGGGGTATGTTTAAGAAAGTTGTCATCGCCGATCAACTCGCCCAACAGGTGAATGCGGTATATAACGATCCCGAAAACGCCTTTGGGCTAGGCGTGATCTTTGCCACATATGCTTTTGCGTTTCAAATTTTTTGCGATTTTTCTGGTTATTCAGACATTGCTATTGGTGCGGCTAGGGTGATGGGGTTTGATTTAAAGTTGAATTTTAAATTACCTTATTTGGCTCAATCTATTCCAGAATTTTGGCGTCGATGGCATATTTCACTATCAACTTGGTTTCGTGATTATTTGTATATTCCATTGGGAGGGAATCGTCAATCACAGAGGCGTACTTATCTCAATTTAATGATTGTTTTTGTTGTCAGTGGTTTGTGGCATGGTGCCAATTGGACGTTTGTTGTTTGGGGATTTGTTCATGGGTTGATGATGATTGGTAGTCTTTTAACACGTAACCTATGGCAAAAACTGTTTAATCTTTTGAAAATCTCCCAATTTCCGGCTTTGGAAATACGGTTCAAAATATTTTCTACATTTCATTTGGTGGTGTTTGCATGGATATTTTTCCGAGCTAATTCGATGTCAGATGCCTTTACCCTTATCCGTCATGCCGTACAGATGACATCTCAAGATGCGTTGATTTTGTTTTTATTTTTCATTCTCATTTTTATCCTTTGTGGCCTGACCCCATTACAAAAATTCAGAGAATTTGGAGAATATTTTCAGTCAAAACCCCCTCAAGCAAGATGGGCCTTTTACATTATCTGTACACTTCTCATTTTAAATTTTGGGGTTACTCAAGAAATTCCCTTTATTTATTTCCAATTTTAACTAAAGAGCTTGAACAAAAATGAAGAACTTATTTATTAAATTATTGCTTTTTGGTTCAGTAGTTATTTTTTTGCAACTTCTTATCGCACAATTTACCCCAATCCAGCGAGTTCAAACCATTGAGTGGCTTGATTCGTATTTAGCCTCTGATGTGGATGTTATTTATTTTGGGGACAGTACTTTAACGAATGTCAGTCAATTAGATATCAATAAAGCGCACACTTATGAGATGCTTGATGACATGGTGCCTCAACAGGTAAGTGGTGTTCCTCACTCTGCCTATCATCTTGGGCTTTATGCACTATTTGCTGATTATATTGCGGCTCAAGAGGCACAGCCTGAGGTTGTGATCATGCCTATAAATTTACGCTCATTTTCGCCTGTTTGGGATTTGGGGCCACCATTTCAATTTGATAAAGAACGTCTATTTTTAACAGAGAATAATCCCCTTTGGCTCAAAGCTTTTTATACACCACTGTCTGTTTTTGGGTATTTCGATCCATCGATTTCATTTCAAGCGTATGAAAGCAGTCCTGTTTTTGATGGGACTGAACAAGTGGGCACAGTGCGAGAATATGATCAATATTTAACTGGCGGAGTTACAGATGAAGGTGTTCGTGCAAGTGTCGTTTATTTTTATATGGCGCAACTCACACCTGAACATCGAAAATTGCAGGCCATGCTTGAGCTGATTGAAACGTATAATGAGCAAGATATTGATGTTATTTTATACCTGACGCCAATTGACTATGAGTTTGGTGAACAGCAATTAGGGGTTCGTTTTAATAGGCAAGTCCTATCAAACACGGCCGTTATCACACAAATGCTAGAGAATCAAGATGTCATTTTCTTAGATTTAACCTTTGATTTAGAGTCTGAGCACTTTAATTGGAAAAATTATCCAAACGAGCATCTCACCGAATACGGCCGTTTCTATGTCGCGGAGCAACTTGCTACCCAATTAAGCCTGTTAGGCTTTGAAGTAGATTAGATTTTGGCTGCGATGAGCACATAGGTCATGGGGAACTGACCTGTATTTACCACCTTGCGTTGAACACCAATCGGATAGCTAATGACAGAACCTGCAGAACAGGCTATTTGTTGGTCATCCCAAACAAAATGGCCTTCTCCACTGAGAACATAGCTTGTTTCACTTGAGTCGTAATGGGTGTGCAAACGCGTTGTGCGGCCAGGGGCGATGGTCAAGATTTCTGCATTGAGCACCATTTGGGGGCGACGGAGCCAAACATCTCGGATGGTGAGATGTTGCCCTTCTTGTTTAGACGGGTTGCTGAGCTCATCAAAAATTTTGGTCACTGCTACCCCTGAGCCAACGGCTGGCTTGTCGACGGTGACCCCTCGTTGGGTAACGGCCGTCCACGATGTATCGCTCTCTGGCACGATGCCGCCCGTCACTAAAAACACAATGTATCGAAGCGTTGAATCACCCGTGTTAATCATTTCATGCTTGATACCTGGCGTGAGATAAATGGTGATATCTTGCCGCACTTCATAGACATCCCCCTCTGGCGCAGGATCATAGACACTAAATATGCCACGGCCGTCTAGAAAATAGTAAAGACGTTCTTCCGGGTGTCCTGTCAGAGGTAGCTTTTCACCGGGAGCCAGCTGGCCCTGATGAACGGCCGTTTTGCCACAGCCTGATTGTTCAAATGAGAGGAGTTCTTTATGTTCCATTATCTTCTTCGAAGACCCAACGGGGATTTTAAAACCCGTCGGGTCTAATTACTACATATTCCGGCGATATTGGCCGCCGACTTCAAATAAGGCGTTTGTGATTTGGCCCAGCGAGCAATGTTTGACGGCTTCAATCAAGGCTTCGAAGGTGTTTTCATTTTGAACGGCCGTTTCTTGTAAAGTGGCTAATAACGCTTGAGATTGAGCGGGATCATGTGCATAAAGCGTTTCAATTGCTTCGATTTGATGCAGCTTTTCATCTTCTGTCGCTCGGATAACCTCGCGTGGCAGAACGGTTGGAGAGCCATCGTCAGACAAGAAGGTGTTTACCCCAATAATGGGATAGTCCCCACTGTGCTTGAGATGTTCGTAGTACATCGATTCTTCTTGAATCTTGCTGCGTTGATACATCGTTTCCATTGCCCCAAGGACGCCGCCCCGTTCAGTCAACCGGTCAAATTCAGTCATCACCGCTTCTTCAACCAAATCGGTCAATTCGTCGATGATGAAAGCCCCTTGGAGTGGATTTTCATTTTTGGCTAGACCAAGTTCACGATTG
>JANQSK010001246.1 GCA_028284105.1 Anaerolineae bacterium | reverse complement strand
CCCAGCCAAGGTAGCAATCGGATTGATGGATGCTGAGAAGACCCAAATGACAGGGAACACTGAAAAGAGTATCAAGAATACAGCAATCACTAGACGAATGCCGACACTAACCCGATAGCGAAAACTTTTTGAATTACGCAGCTTATCAAAAAAGCCATTATTTTCATTTTTAGGTGTTGATTCAATTACTGAACTAGACATTTTCGCCAACCTCCTCCCACATTTGGGTGTAGCGGAATTGGAACAGCGTTATGGTTCCGACGATAATAAAAATGACAATCGTGATTGCAGAGGCAAGCCCATAATCAGCCCCGCGCCCTCCTGCAAACGCTAAGTTATAAACGTAACTAATGAGAATATCGGTATGACCCGCTCTCGTGGAAGCCCCCGCGATAGGCGGCCCCCCTGCAATAAAGAGGAATATCAAACCGAAATTATTAAAATTGAAGGTAAACGATGCAACCAATAATGGCCCCACAGAAACGAGAAGCAACGGCAGTGTGATTTTCCAGAATCGTTGCCAAGCTGTTGCCCCATCAACCTCGGCCGCACTGTAAATATCTTTCGGAATGGATTGGAGGGCACCACTGGTAATCAGCATAAAATAGGGGTAGCCTAGCCATAAATTCACAATCAAAATGGCAAGTCGAGCCCAGCCGGCATCATTTAACCAGGGGGGTGAAAAGCCAATGGCTGCCTGCAAGAAGTTGTTAATTACCCCTAGCTCTGGATTCATCATCCCACGCCAAATAATAATGGTAATCAGGGGTGGAATAGTGTATGGAATGAGCAGTAGGGTGCGAATTAATTTTTTAAATGGAAATTCTGGATCGTTATAAATAAGCGCAACAATAAGTCCCATCGCGAAGGTTGTTAATACGCTCAACGTTGCAAAGGCGAAGTTCCAGATAATAATACGAACGAGGGGTCCACGAAGCGATGAGCTTGTAAAGAAGCGGGTAAAGTTTTCTAAACCGACATTGGCTCGAAATCCAGGAATGAGCTCTTGTCCATCAACGGATGTATACGTGCCTTGAACGGCCGTAAATACCCTCCCAGTCTCTTGATCCGTCATCGTATCTGCTTCGGGATCATATTCATACAGCGGTTTTAACTGGGCAGCTTCAGATGGAGAACGGACTTGAATAGTGGCTCCTTCTTCCCCAAATAAAATATTCGGTAGGTTTTCATCAGAAGCGGCCAACAACGTGTTTAGTTTTGTATACCCTTCAATTGAATCGGGAATATTATTGCTGTCTAACTCGCCCACCCCGTTTTGACCGGCAGTACCTGTTATTATTGGCTCACCAGGTTTTGCCAAAAACGGATCTCCATTGGTGTCAATCAGCCAAAGCGCATAATCACCAGCTTCCGTTCGGAAGGCTGTCCATGTAAACGCTTCACCCTCTTCAGGTAGATAGAGATCTTTTTGCAGTTGAGCAATGGCCTGGTCTTTGGTTAATAAGTGCCCATCTCCAAAGTTCGTAAACGCAATAAAAATCGTAAAAAGGATCGGATATATGACGAATAAAATCATAAACATATATCCAATGCTCATCCATCTAACGGGGTACAAACTCTCTCTTAGAAAAACAATGTTAAATAAGAGAGCAATCACTCCCATAAAGAAAACTAACAAAAAAGCTTCATTGACAAATGCACGCAGAATAAACCAGCCTGCAAACACATCAAACACGGCTAATAGAATGATGCGAATCAATAAGCTTGATGCTGATCCAGATGATTTGGGGCCTTTATTCTCGTTTCCTCTTAGCTGAACAACACCCATTTCTTTCTCCAATTTGTAGGCTAAACCAGACAGAAGTTTAGCAAGCCACTGCACAAATTCTTTTTATTTATGTTAACCAAACAAGTGGTTACATTTTTTTACAAATAGAAGTGTTACTGGGGACGGCCGTTTAAAACGGCCGTTTTGGTCTTCCTCACTCTCCACAAAGACCAACTCCAATAGATGAATGACGTTGGAATGCCATCCATCAATTGAAAAAGAGGCAGGCTTTCACCTGCCTCTCAAATCATTTATTGCATGTCAATTGCTAACGTATTATCGTCAGAATTGTAGGTAAAGGTTACAGACCCATCAGCGTCCATTGTGAACATGTAGTTTGCACCATCACGTTCGCCATCAACACCATAGTTCTCATCCCATGTACCGTCTAAAGCAACTTTAACTTCGTAGTCACCTGCAGGTAAATCGAATGTTGCAGAGAATGTGCCGTCGCCATTATCGGCTAATGCAGACCCTTCACAAGCTGGATCCCAGTCGCCTTCGCAAGCACCAGAAGCAGCTTGCCATGAACCAGGAACATTGATCATGCCTTCTGCAGATCCACCAATTAAATCGCGGATTTGAGCAGCGCCATTGGTCAATGCTTCTTCAGCACTTTGTTCTTGGGTCAAAATGAGGGTAAATGCATCACCCCAAGAAGCCCAGACAGCACCCATTTCAGGAATGGCTGGCATCAATACAGCGTCAGCACCAGCTGCACCGAAGGCGGCCAAGTCTGGATCATCTGTTGCTTCAAGTACAGAAACAAATGCTGAAGGACGATTACCAGAGAGGTAGAGCTCTTCCATTACTGAATCGGTTGCTACGAATTCAGTTAAGAATGCTTGAGCCAACAAGACGTTTTCGCTAAATGCGTTCACCATGAAACCTTGGATACCGGCAAATGATTGACCGCCACCAGGGAAGTTTGTAATAGCATAGGGTACGCCAGATTCGCGCAAGCGATCGAGTGCCCAAGGACCAGCCATCAAGAATGGTACTTCACCAGATTCAAACAAGACGTGGTTGGTATCCCAATCAACATTGTCGCTAATTAAACCATCAGCAACAGCTTGTTGTACAAACGCACCAGCTGCAATCATACCTTCACTATCGATACCAACATCGCTTGGATCGTAGTTGCCATCAGCGTCACGGCTGAATACGTAACCACCAAAGGCGGTTTGTAATGGGAACATGTCATAGGTTGTACCGGTCAAACCCATTGCGTAGGTGACAGCACCGTCAGCTTGGAGTTGGCCACCAACTTCCATAACTTCTTCCCATGTTTCTGGAGCTGAATCTACCAAATCTGTGTTGTAGAAGAAGCCCAAGTTTTCAGAAGCATATGGCAAACCATAGAGTTCACCGTCAAAGGTGAAACCTGTCAATGTTACATCGGTGAATGCATCAGCTTTGTCACCCAAATCCATTGGGGCTAACAAACCACTGGCAACCAACTGGCCTAGCCAGTCATGCGCACCCAAAATAATGTCTGGGCCTTCGCCGGCTGGCGCAGCAATGACAAATTGGTCGCGGATATCAGCGACTTGTTCAACAACCAAGCCTACGCTATAAGTTGACTCAAAGTCGTCTTTAAGCTCAAGCAAAATTGGAGCACGTGTGTCATCAGCCCATACGGTGATAAAGGTGTCAAATTCAGACATTGCTTCTTCTTCTACCGGCTCAGGAGTTGGCTCTTCTTCCATGGCTTCATCTTCCATGGCTTCGTCTTCCATGGCTTCATCTTCCATGGCTTCGTCTTCCATAGCTTCGTCTACTTCTTCGGTTACTTCTTCAATAACCTCTTCAGCAGCTTCTTCTACAGCTTCAACTGCTTCTTGTACTTCTGCACCAGCATCTTCGACAACTTCATTGACGGCGTCTTCAATGTCTTCAGCTGATTGACCGCAAGCGCTTAATACGAGCGCTCCCAGTAAGAATAAAACTAAATAAATTATCGTATTTTTTTTATTCATCTCTCTCCTCAATTATTTGAGATTTAATTGCCCAATGGGCGTTTGATAATTTTTGAAAAATGTTTTGCTTAGCGTGGGTTAAATTGTGAGACTGTATAATCACCTCCGATTCATCATGCCACCTTGATATTCAAGTTGGCACAATATCTCAGGATGTCACGCCATTTTGGGCGATAACATCATTATTCAAGCTTTCTGTTAAAAATTGATTGAGCTTTGAAAGGTTTTTGAGCAAATTCCCTTCGTCCATACTGTCGAGACAATCTAAACGAAGCGTATTAAACTTTTTATGAGCCATTTGTACTTTTTCGTAAACGGCCGTTCCCTCTTCCGTCAGATACAAACAAAAAGAACGACGATCCGTTTCATGTGGACGACGTTCAATCAGCTTTTCATTTTCTAATCCCCGAACAATTCGAGAAACATTGCTTTTATCACACAGGAGTTTGTCACTAAGACGACGAGGGGAGATGCCTGGGAAATCGTTGACGTGGACAAGTACATAAAAACGAGGGGGAGTTAAGTTGTAATGATTAAAAATACGGCGATCACCATCATCTAACAAGATGAAGGTTTCTTTTAAGAGATTATATAGTTTCTCTTTCTCACTCATACTCTTCCTCAAATAAACAGCTCGTTTTGGGTAAACAGGCCTTAATACTTTGTTATGAAGAATCTAGGCAAATATAGTTGATACGTCAACGGTTGATGTATCAACTATATCACGATTGTTGACCATGTCAACTACTTTTTGAAATTCCTTGAAATCACGCGTTTATTAAATTTTCACATTTCTTAAAATGACCATGCCCCACACTGGCTCACCCATTAGCTAACCGATTCTAGCGAGTAGGAAACAAAGCACCTGTTCGTGACGTAATATCGGTTTTAAGATGTAGGCAGTACTGTCAACGATTGAGAGAGGGAGTGGGTTACATTACAAATAGGACAACACTATACTATGACCCTTATACCTTTTAGAGATCAATTGCAACAACAGTTGAGCTCATGGAGCCAACAAACGGCCGTTCTATCACCCAACCATAAACCCCTATCTTTTTCTCAACTGAATGAGCAAATAACCTATACTGTTACCTTTTTAAATAATGTCGGAATTGGGCGAAATGACCGCGTTGCTATCGTTTTGAAAAACGGCCC
>JANQSK010001241.1 GCA_028284105.1 Anaerolineae bacterium | reverse complement strand
TAAAAGGGGCACCTTCCCGATTTCCTTTAAATAGGTATGGACGGGATCATCTTCAGCATCTGATGGAATTAATGGAGCAGCTGTCGTTGTTTCAGTTTCATCTTCAGAAAGATCAAGCAAACGATTTGAGCTAGAAAGATTTGATTTTGTTGCACCACTTGCTGATACAATTTGGATGTCATGTTTTTGAAGTTGGGCATACAATCGCTCTGCTTGATCATCGTCAGCAGAGGCGAGCAATGCTTGCACTTCTGATTCATCAATTTCTCGATTGCGACGAGCTTTGCGAACCAAGGATTCAATATCAATAGATTCGATTTCGTCATCGAGTTCATCATCTTCAAAGTCTGGTTGTTCTACTAGATTATCTAACATGGAAATCCCCAATATGTTAACGGCCGTTTGCAGCTTCTTCTGCTCGTCGACGGCTAGTGGCTGACATTGCGCCTTTTGCTTTGTTTAAACTCAAATTTTCTAAGTGGCTTTTCATGATTTGCTGCTCATACAGCTTTGCAGACTCTAGATCATTCTGCCTCTTTGCTTCATCAAAAAGCACCTTAATTTTTTGGTTAAACGCTTTATTCTTTTGCAATCGCCATTCTAATACCGATAAGGAAAGCTTATCTGCAAGACGGTCTAATTCCGATTCGGGTGTAGGTTTTAGCGCAAGCAACTGGTGCACCCGATCTTGGAGTGCAGAATCTAAACTATCGCACACTTCTTCAGGTGTGGCAAACCTTCCGCCACCATTAAAATGGTACATTTGTCGCAAAATTGCTTTATCTTCTACACTCTCAAAATCATTTTCACTCACAGGAGGCTGATCAATAGCCGCCAGCTTGCTATTTACTTCTGAAATTTGTGCAGGGTAGTGTAGGCATTGGCACAAATAATTACTTTCGCGATGACCAAAAGCTGTTCGATTTACTCTTTTTGGCAAAGACGGTGCCTGCGCTGGAACATTTGATTGATTACTTTGCTGCGTTACCCTGAAATTTTGTTGCCTTTGCTGTGGCAAACGAATTTGACGCAATGCTCGTTCATCCGTTTTCAAGGCTCGCGCTAAATATTGCCAATAATGATCTCGTTCAACAGGATTTTGATTGTCATGAATTAACGGTATGACTTGCTCAGCAACGGCCGTTTTTGCCTTTGGATCATCAAAATCTAAATCCTGAATTGCGACATCTATCACATAAGACACCACCGGTTTGGCTTGGGACACAAGCTTGGTCCACAAAACGGGATCATTCCGAATAATATCGTCTGGATCTTGTCCCTCTGGCATCGACATGATGCGAATGTCAGCTTGGAGTCGACCTTCGTGCTTGACCAAACCATGCGCATCAAACTTGACTTCAATATCTCGATCTAACGTTTCACGTGCTACTTGAAGGCTCCGCATGGTGGCTTTTATACCTGCCGCATCTGCATCTAAAGCCAATACGAATCTTTTTGTATAACGTTTCAGTAGATTTAGCTGGGTTTCAGTTAAGGCAGTTCCCATTTGAGCAACCACATTATTGAAGCCAGCTTGCCACGCTTGAATGACATCCATATAGCCTTCAACAATAACCGCTTGCCTTGCCTCACGGATACCCCGTTTGGCATGATCCAATCCAAAAAGAAGATTGCTTTTATCAAACAACTTTGTTTGGGGAGAATTTAAATACTTTGGGATGCCATCTTTTTCTAAAGTGCGCGCTCCAAATCCAACCACGTTCCCTTCCGTATTTCTGATGGGAAACATCAAACGATTTCGGAAGCGATCATACTTTGACTTCTTTTCTTCATTCTCAGTTAGAAGGCCCGCCGCAAGTAATATCTGATCGTCATACCCTTGCGAATTAAAATGTGACCGGCACGCATCCCAAGAATCAAGCGCAAAACCAAGCTGGAATTGGGAAATCGATTGCTCATTTAAGGAACGGCCGTTTACATAGTTACGTGCCAATTCAGCTTGAGGCGCATGTAAAAATAGCTGATGAAAATAATCTGCAGCAGCCGTTAATAATGAAGACAGCTTTGATTCAGCCGCTTTTTTCTTAGGATCAACAGGTTTTGGCGGTTCAAGTTCAACACCAGCTTTCGTTGCTAATACTTTTAAAGCCTCTTTGAAATCTAACCCTTCCTGCTTCATCACAAAAGAGAAAATGTCTCCACCTTCAGCACAGGCCCCAAAGCAGCGCCATGTTTGGCTTTCAGGAAAAACATAAAAAGCAGGTGTCCGCGTATTTGAATGGAAAGGACAAAAACCAGCATAAGATCGGCCAGATTTGCGCAATTGCACATGGTCTGAAACGATATCTACAATGTCGAGTCTACTTTTTATTTCTTGGGTAACAGTCATGTATGACCAGAGTTGCTAATGACCTTTATTTCTTGCCAGTCGTTTGAAGTTCGCTTTGGGTACAGATATCAAATTATACCTTAATCCTTACAATTATTCTAAAAAAGAGGGTTAAGATTTGATAAATTTTTTGAGGTTTAGATTTGAATAAAATTGAAGGTTGAGGGGTATTATAAGATTGGCAAGCTCAAACAAATGGCTTGCCAATCCATTATCAATTTCTATGAATCATTCAGGTCACTAACGAGGCTACCAAGCAGGACGATGTCCCCTGTCCGTTGTTCACTGCCTCCTTCTGGTTCAATTGATACACCGACTGCATCAAACGCACCAAGGTTAGAGTTCGAACTCACAATCAGAACGCTCTCTCCTTGGGTATCTACCAAGAAAGTTTCAGCTGTTTCATGTTCAGCCCCTTGAATCAGAAGCACTTGATACACTGAACCCTGCGGTAATGGTTCTAGACCTGTGACAATAAGAACGGCCGTATTGCTTTCATTGTCTAAAACAATCTGCCCCGTTGCATCTGGTTGTGTATCTGGAAATCCAGGGACAGTAATGGCTTCAACTTCGGGCGATTGCAAAATGCCAAGTACATTTTGAGCAAGTTGCGTCTCTGTTTGAATGGACTCAACATCATTTACTAATTGATCATTTTGCATCATTAAGTTAGCAATTTCAGACGCAAGATCGATTTGCGCTTGTGCCAAATCAGAATTATTGATTAACAGTTCTTCATTATCAGTTGAAAGGGTAGCAATCTGTTCAATTAGTAAAGCATTCTCAGAGGCTAAAGTTACATTAGCATCGGTTAATGTATCAATATCTGTATTGAGTTGCTCAACATTACCAGTAAGTTGATCATTTTCTGAAGCCAGTGTCGAAATTGAATCTTTTAACTCAGCGACCTGACCACTTAAATTTTGCTGTTCTTCTAATAAAGCCTGATTGCGACCTTGTAAAACAAACAGGAAGGCAAATAGGAACAATGCTAAAGCTGCAGCACTCATTCCAAACGCAGGCTGTGCAAATAATTGCTTTAATACATCCCATATGGATGTTTGGTGTGGAGCTTGCTGAACAGGGACGCTGTTTTGAGGCACCGCTTCTAATTGGGCTGGTGTTGAATCTGCAATTACCCGAGCCATTAATTCATTCTCCATTGTTGGAGAAAGTTGCAATGGTTCAGGCGCAAATGCCAAAGCATCAACAACTTGCATCATTTCAGCAAGTTCAGAATCAGCTTCTGGATGTTCAGCCAAAAAAGCTTCAACTTCTTCTATTTCTTGTTCAGAAAGGCCACCTAAAGCATAAACCGCTAATAGGTCTTCTATCCGTTCATCCATGATCAATAATCCTCAAAAACACCGGCGACCTCTAACGATTGTCGCAACTTCTTGATCGCCAGTTTGGCTCGCGTGTTAATCGTACCAAAGGGGATATTTTTTTCTTCCGCAATTTCGCGTCGAGTTTTTCCTTGAAAATAGATCCACTCAACGACGTTTTTTTGATCTGTTGGTAAATTTTCTAATGCTTGCCTGACATGATCATGTCTTA
>JANQSK010001228.1 GCA_028284105.1 Anaerolineae bacterium | reverse complement strand
TGACCAATGTCTCCATCAGGCGTCTGCAGCACACGAGGCTTACCCCCTTCAGCTGGCATGATACAAATAGATTGCTTTTCAGGGTGAAAATCGGGATTTTCGCTGAGATTCGTGATGTAGGCGATTTCTGTTCCATCGGGAGATAGCACAGCACTATATTCGCCAACTTCATTCCCATCGGTTAACTGTTTGGCTTTACCCGATTTGATATCAACTGCCCAGATGTGCCACTGTTCTTTAGGCAAATACCCTTCTCCGTCAAATTTATACATGACTCGTTTGATATGCCGCTGCGGAATGCCTAACTTTTTCTTCTGTTCATCCTTTTCTCTAGCTAGCACATCCTCATCTATTTTTTGCACCTGGCAAAGCAGGGTTTTCCCATCAGGAAACCATTGGATGGATCCAATACGGCCGTCTATTGAAGTTAGCTGCATCGCTTCACCGCCATCGAGATACATTAAGAAAATCTGTCTACGCTTTAACCCGCCACGATTCGATAAGAAGGCAAGTTGCTCTCCGTCTGGTGAAAATCTTGGCATGGTATCAGACTGATTGCCGAACGTAAACTGACGGGGTTGGTTCCTTGTGGTGTCAAAGCGCCACAGGTTAGCATATTTCTTTTCAGTTTTTTGCTCAACACGATTGATGCTTGTAAAAACAAAACGGCCGTTTGGCGAAATCTCACAGCCCGCCAATGTTTCAAATTTGTATAAATCTTCAGCTTGAACAAGTTTGCTTTTTGGAATCACTGCAATTCTCTCCTCGAGTAGCCCAAAATCGAACGCGCGACAATGAGCTGGTTAATTTGACGTGTCCCTTCATAAATATCGTTTATTTTGGCATCTCGCATCCATTTTTCGACTAGAATATCGCGTGAGTACCCAATGGGGCCTAGCAGTTCGACTGCTTTTTGGGTGATCCACGTCACCGCTTCCCCGGCCCGATATTTACACATGCTGGCCTCCATGCGATTGTTTTGGCCATGCACCATTTGGGCTGTTGCTTTAAGCGTGAGATTCCATGCTGCTTTGTATCGAGATTCCATTTCAATTAAATCTCGCTCAACGGCCGTCCACTGATGCGGCGGTTTGCGGTAATCAACTTCTACGCCTTGTTCGGCGAGCGTTGCTGTGGTGAATTCAAGCGCTGCACGAGCCAAACCCATCGCACTTGCAGCAATTGAGGGACGGGAGGCATTAAAGGTTTGCATAGCGCCTTTAAACCCCTTTGTGCCTGTTTTCTTTTGAACTACATCGGCTGTGCCTAAGAGATTGTCATACGGAATGCGAACATCTTGGAAGACGAGTGAAACAGTGTCGCTGGCGCGAATACCCAGCTTATGCTCTTGCTTGGCGATTGTCACACCAGGGGCAGTCGATTCAATCACAAAAGATTTAATACCAGCACGACCCGCATTTGGATCGATGGTAGCCCACACGACGCAGAGCCCTTCTGATTCATCAAGAGCGAGCTTGCCGTTGGTGATAAAGATTTTCTCGCCGTTGATAATCCACTCATTTGTATCCTGATCGAGACGGGCATTGGTCAACATAGAACTATTATCTGAGCCTGCCCCCGGTTCGGTGATAGCCATGGAACCCCATTTTGGTGGGTCTTCTGTCCAGCGTGAAAATAGTCTGATTTTTTGCTCAGGTGTGCCCACAGCTTCGATCGCTGCACCACCAAGTGAAGGTGTTGGTCGACACAAATATTGCCCAGAATCCCCCCAACTCAGCGCTTCGATCATCAATATGTTTTCAAGCAAATCCCAACGAGGTCCTTCTTTTTTCTGGTCGCCTGCTTGAATTTGCTCAATTCGTTCACTGTATTGCCTTTTGACGAGAGGCCACATGGCGTTGATGTAGTTTAACGGCCGTTCATGCTCCCCTTCGTCTAAAATCCTTGAATCGGCACGCATCACTTCGACAGCAACCTTTTTGAACTTTTCAACATTTTCCAAAACGTGATTGGGTAATTCAAAACTGATCATATCGTCACCATTCCTTCAAATGTGGCATATCCACGGGCATTTCTAAGCCAAAGTTCAACCGGATATTCTCGAATGTAGCCATATCCGCCAAGTACCTGCACCGCACCATCTGTTACGCGAACGACAGCTTGATCGGCAAAATTTTTGGTCAATAAAACGTCTCGTGTCGCGTCTTGGCCTTGGTCAATGAGCCATGCTGCTTCCCAAACCATCATCCGCATCGATTCCACATCGCTCATCATGTCTGCCAGCAGGAAGGCAATTGATTGATTCTGAGCAACAGGCCGACCAAATTGCTCTCGTTGTTTGGCGTACTCGATGGCGTATTCAACAGCAGCTCTGGCTACCCCAACGGCCGTTCCTGCGAGCGCTAACCGACTATGATTTAAAGTAAGGTCAAAATCACAGCCGTTTGCACCGCCGAGTTTGGCACTTTGGGGTAGCTCAACGTTGTCAAGAATGAGCTCAAAGGTGGCTAGCCCTTTGATGCCCATCAGCTTGTCTTTTGGGCCTAAGCTCACGCCGGGTGTTTGCTTGTCAATGAGGAATCCTTGGGTTTGCCCATCCTCATTTGCCCAAACGAGAAAATGCTCCGCGTCATCAGCTGATGGAACATATACTTTACGGCCGTTAATCACGTACCCATTTTTGTTTGAAACGGCCGTAGTGCTGAGATTGCGTGGATCAAATTGGTACACTTTTTCAAGCAATGCTGCGCTTGCTTTGGGTAATTGTTCTCCAACAAATTGAGGCAGGAATTTTGTCCTTTGGTCGTCGGTTCCGCAAAGCATTATGGGGATGGCGACACTATTTGGTGACATGATTTTGAAGGTGGTTGCTAAATCGCCGTAAGCAAATTCTTCTAAGGCTAGGACGCCTGTAACAGCTGAATACTCCCCAAAGCCGCCATATTCTTCAGGAACGGCCGTTTGGAGCCAGCCCATCTCCCAGCCTGCTTGTATCAGTTCTGGTGGAAGAACACCTTCTTCTTCAGCATCCCGAAAAACCTTTCGAACACGCTCCTTCGAGAACCGATTAATAGCATCAATCAGCATCTGCTGTTCTTCATCAACTCTAAAATCAAGCATAGGCCA
>JANQSK010001188.1 GCA_028284105.1 Anaerolineae bacterium | reverse complement strand
CTTGAGAATCAACCACCTGCTTAAACGAAGGTGTTACCCCACTCAGCAAAACCGTTATTTTTTCCGATGGCACTTGCCAAAGTGCTTCCAAATCACGTTTAGTCGCTTCGGAATCGGCCAAAATATGGGTCGCTCGTGCAATAGACCAAGGTACAACTTGATTTAAATAGGCCACCAGTCGTTCAGGGAACGTATTTGGATAATGCAAAAAAGAGAGATCGTGAACAGTCAAAAGGGTTGGAATTTTGGGCAAGACAGGGGGTAATACAAAATCAGGGGAATGAAAGATATCAATGGATCCCGTTAACAATTGGACCGGAATCGGCAATCGCAATCGATACCACAAGCGATAGTGCCATTTATCTGCTAAAGGTGATTGTCGATACTGTACATTTTCGCCTAAGGGAATAGAGTTTGGTACAGGCAATTTTGGAGGCTGCTTTGCCGAAAAGAAGCGGTATTCATTCTCTGTATCAACATTGATTACAGCGCTCATCAAATCACGCGTGTATCGCCCAATGCCCCCACCTTGAGTCACAGCGGCTGTTAAATCCACCCCAATACGCATGTTTTAAATCTCGCTACTTACATCGTTGTAGGTCCAATACCGATTCACGAAGAAGTTCCAAAACATGACAATGATCACGGCGAGAATCAATGCTAAATTAGCACCCAAGCGAAATGCATAAGGTTCAAAGGTCTCAATGCGTGACATCATATTTTGGAAGAATGGCGTTGTAAAAAACAGGATTGGGATGCGAATAAAAATTCCAGCAACACTAACTAAGCAAAACTGCACGAACTGGCTAACGATCCCTTTCTCTCTTGAATCAGGGTAAGTATAAAAACGATTAAACAGAAAGTTACTTATAATGGCACAAATAAAGGAAATGGTGCCTGCAAATTCTTCAGCTAATGAAGGGGGATTATTACTTATTGTAGCCACGGCCGAATTCAACAAACCACCCTCTTGCAAAGCATTAGCAAAAGGCTGCAACAGGAGATTGAGCACCCCAAAATCAACAACAAAGCCAATCACACCCACAACGGCAAACTTAAAAAACCGTTCAGCCTCTTTTGGGTTTATACCAAATCGATTGGCAACATTTGTAAATATGGCAACCATGAAATTCTATTCTACCTTTATAAATAGGATTGAAACTGGCCTAAACATTTCATCCGATGCGGCTTCACGCATTTTCAGCCGGTTCCTTATCATCAACAATCAACAAAAGCAATCCTAATAGCACGCCAAGTTGAATGTACAAGTTATTCACATAGAGTTTGTCAACTAAATGATGCACCGAAATGGCAACCCAGCATCCCAAAAGACCTAATAAAACGCCTCGGTAAAAGCCTGAATAGTTGTGAACGCCTCTAATCGTTTTGACCAAAACCGCTATCCAAAAAAACAAATAAGCGGAAAGTCCAATGATACCCGTTTCTGCCAAAATATTTAAATAGTAATTATGCGCATGTCCTAGTGCGTCAGGCCAGTTGATGAGTGCATAGCTTGCATAAGCTGGCTCATAGTTCCCAAATCCAACCCCTAACCAGAGTTGATCCCTGGCCATATCAACAGCTGCCTGCCAATGAGCCAATCGCTCTAACACCGAATAATTACTATCATTGATATCGACACCGCGAACATCCCCAAGTTGAAAATCACTAACAAAACCAACCAATCGCTGGCTTATGCTATCTGGCACCAAATTCAATTGAAACGCCATCAATAAAAGCACGCTTATTCCTGTTAAAGAAATGAAGCCAATCCAGCGATTTTTAGGTACATAAAAGCCTACTGCTGCGATCCCGGCTGCAAATCCAAGCCAGGCTCCTCGACTCCATGAAAATAACAAAGCCAATACGGCCGTTCCGCCACAAACAAGCAAAAATAGGGCAAACCAAGGAGTCTCTGGCAAAATAAACGCCTTTTTTGAACGCACCTGATTTGTCACCTTTGTTAATAGCTGCCAAATTTGGGGCAAAAAAGCTGTCAAGGTACCTAATGCGAGCAAGGCTGTGATATGCATTAACCCACCAAAAGGATTAGGTTGTTCAAAAGAACCATAGGCTCTATAAAAATTGCCCAAAATAGCAAAGTGAGCAGGGCCCGTTCCTCTTAATCCAAATTGCCAAACACCAATTAATCCCTGAACAAATCCAACAATTAAAAACAAGCTAACGACAATTTGAATATACTGCTTTTTTGATTGAAATTGAGATGCTTCTGAGATCACTAAGACAAGAACCAGCCAAATTTCAATCCACTTGATAATCTCTTGGAGGCCAAACTGGAATGATGGGGCATCTAAAATGCTGATAAAAGCAATTCCAACAAACAAGAAAAGCGGGAAAAAGAATGAGGCTCTTGGAATAACAATTTGACGACGATATAGCCCTCTAACGAGCCATGCAGCCAGGGTTAGGAAAAGCAACAACTGACCGCTGTCTAAAGGTCTTGCGCCCAAAAACAGGCTTTCAATCGCGCCCCACGGGCCCGCCATTAAAGTAAGCCCTAAACCCAAGATGGGATATCGAAAAATGAGAATGAACAACCCAGCAACAATCAACATCCCGACTAATGGAAAATTAGATAGGAGCGCGAAAACGGCCGTATTTCCTAAAAGCCCTGTTATTGGCAGCTGGGTTAAAACAATTCCTAACCCTAAAGCAACAAATAGGGAGAACGCTGAAAGGAAAAACGGCCGTTTTTCTTCAAATTGCTGGTAAAAAATTCTAATCAATTTTCTCCCGGAAATAATCTACAGTCTTAGCCAGACCGTCAGCCAAGTCAACTTTGGGTTCCCAACCAAGAACCCGACGTGCTTTGCTAATATCTGGCCGACGCACTTTAGGATCATCAGTAATTCGTTCATCTGTAGGTGTCACAAACTTGATCTCAGATTCACTACGCGCAATTTCAACAACTGCATGCGCAAAATCCAAGATGGTCATTTCAGATGGGTTCCCAATATTGACAGGTAACTTTTCATCAGAGAGCAGCAAACGATAAATCCCTTCTACCAAATCAGAATAAAATTGGAAAGAGCGTGTTTGGCTTCCATCCATATAGACAGTAAGTGGCTCACCTTTCAACGCTTGATAGATAAAATTAGGCACCACACGACCATCATTTAATCGCATCCGAGGACCATACGTATTAAAAATTCGAACAATGCGCGCCTCAACCCCATGATATCGTTGATAAGCCAGAGTCATTGCTTCAGCAAAACGTTTTGCTTCATCATATACCCCTCGTGGTCCAATAGGGTTGACATTTCCCCAATATGTTTCAGGTTGTGGATTTACTTCAGGATCACCATACACTTCTGAGGTAGAAGCCAACAGATATTTAGCACGTTTTGCCTTGGCTAAACCAAGCGTGTTATGAGTTCCCAATGAGCCTACTTTAAGCGTCGGAATTGGATGTTCAAGATAGTCATTAGGGCTTGCTGGCGAAGCAAAATGCAGCACTGCATCTAAGTCCCCTGGCACATAAATATAATTGCTTACATCATGTTTAATAAAATGGAAACGCTCGTGACCTGCTAACTGGGTCAAGTTGTCCATATTCCCAGTGATAAGATTATCCATTCCCACAACGGTGTGACCTTCAGCAATAAATCGGTCACATAAATGTGATCCTAGAAAACCCGCCGCACCAGTAATTAAAACACGCATGTTACCTCCATAAAGTGATTGCGTTTCAACGGTATTGAACCCACCATGAATTTTAACGTAGCAAGAAAACTATGGCGAAAAACATAGGGATACCGTTATTTTTTTGTAAATAATTCGTATTTGAAAGTTGATAGTTTTTGAAGGGTAGTCAGTAGCAAAACAGTTCTCTGCATAGTATACTCACATAGCTGTCAAAGAAACTTGCAAAACAAGTGACTTGCTTCGGGAAACGGGTCACCACTCCACTTGAAGTGGAGGGAGTAAAGAAGATGAATACTGCCGCAAACGATATACAACACGGCATCCATGAACGGCGAAAAGCAGATCATATTCGCATCAATTTAGAAGAAGATGTTTCGTTTAAACGAACAAGCTCTGGCTTAGATCAGTATTTCTTCATGCACCAAGCCTTACCTGAGATTGACTTGGATGCAGTTGATACCACATCGTCCCTTTTTGGAAAACGCCTCAACAGTCCTATTCTAATCTCTTCTATGACAGGTGGCACAGCCGAAGCGAAAGATATCAATTTAACACTTGCTGAAGCAGCTCAAGAAGTTGGCATTGCGATGGGGCTTGGCTCTCAACGAGCGGCTATTGAAGATGCCTACCTGGCCGAAACGTATCAAGTGCGAAAAGTCGCTCCAGATATTTTATTGTTTGCCAATGTTGGAGCCGTGCAATTGAACTACGGCTACGGCGTTAAAGAATGCCAGAAAGCAGTAGATATGTGCGAGGCGGATGCCCTCATTTTACATTTTAATGCGCTTCAAGAAGCGGTGCAGCCTGAAGGGGATGGCAATTTCGCAAATCTATTACCGCAAGTTGAAAAGATTTGTAAAAAGCTATCTGTCCCTGTCATTGCAAAAGAAGTTGGCTGGGGGTTTTCAAAAGAAGCCGCCTTAGGGCTGAAAAATGCGGGTATTGCTGCCATTGATGTGGCTGGCGCAGGTGGCACCTCTTGGAGCCAAGTAGAAATGTATCGAGCTCCAACAAAACGGCATGCAAGAGTCGCTGGCGCATTTATTGATTGGGGAATCCCTACGGCCGTTTCTATTAAATATTGCAAAGAAGTGGCTCCTAATCTTCCAATCATTGCCAGCGGTGGCATTAAAAATGGCATTGATATCGCCAAATGTATCGCATTAGGGGCCAGCACGGTGGGACTTGCAGGTCAATTCCTAAAAGCCGTCGATGAAGGGGGTATCCCCGCTATCGTTGAATTAGCTGAGACCCTCACTGATGAACTGCGCATTGCCATGTTCTGTGCAGGGGCAGATTCTCTTTCTGCCTTAGCAGAAACACCTCTACTGACAGAATTTTAGTCTCCCATTAAATGAATTTGGAGTACGGGGTACGCCCCACTTAATGAAGATATGAATGCATTAGAAAACTGCACCGCCCAAATGTTACCGGCGTTAGAAAAAGAAATGCGTCTTGTTCTCAAAGAAGAAGAACGCGCAAAAGATCCATTTTATGGCATGCTTCATTATCATATGGGCTGGGTCGACAAATCATTTAATCCGATTGATGGAAAGGCTGGAAAACGAATACGGCCGTTGCTCTGCCTACTAAGCTGTGAAGCTTCAGGAGGTGATTGGCAACAAGCCATTCCTGCCGCTGCAGCAATTGAATTGGTTCACAATTTTTCATTGATTCATGATGATATCGAAGATAAAAGCCCTACACGTCGTGGGCGTGATACCATTTGGACAATTTGGGGGATGGAGCAAGCAATTAATATTGGGGACACCATGTTTGCACTTTCGCATTTAGCGATGGCCCGATTAGCGGACCAAGGTGTTGAACCTCAAATCACCGTAGACGCTCTCCGTCGCTTTGATGAAACGTGTGTCGCACTTACCTATGGTCAATATCATGACATGGATTTTGAAACTCGCCGTGTTGTCACTGTTGATGATTATCTTGGCATGATTACTGGTAAAACGGCCGTTCTTCTTTCACTCTGTGCAGAATTAGGCGCGCGTATCGCCGGCAGAGGGGAAGAAGCACAGCACCATTTCAGCCAATTTGGTCTAAAGTGTGGTTTAGCTTTTCAAGTGATTGACGACATTTTGGGAATTTGGGGAGATGAAACGAAAATTGGTAAATCTGCTTCTACCGATCTGTTGACGAAAAAGAAAACACTCCCCGTGCTTTTTGGCCTTGAAAATGATGCAAACCTTCGGGCTCTTTATGAGATTACCGATAATCC
>JANQSK010001198.1 GCA_028284105.1 Anaerolineae bacterium | reverse complement strand
TTGGTTGCGTTTGATTGGCCAACAGGCTGAGCTCCAGTTTTATGCGATTCCTGTGTCGCTGTACCTATTGGGCATCGGCTGGTATGAGTGGGAGACCGGCATTCAACCGCTGGGACGCTGGATCGACCGTATGGCGCTTTTGCTGCTCTTTGGCTCTGTCTTTTGGCAGTCGTTGATGGCTGAGTCGGGTGGCTTTTATGCCCTGCTGATGATTATTGAGGGGCTGTTGATTGTCTGGTTTGGAAGTGCCCGCCGTTTGCGTCGTTTGCTCTACTCCGGCGTAACGGCCGTTATGGTGGCGTTGATGGGGCAATTAATACGGCCGTTGTTGGCGCTCAATACAGGCGTGCTGCTTCTGTTGGGTGCCATTCTCGTTGGATTAGGCATTTTACTTGAGCGTCGTCTCGAAAATGTGCGCACCTTGTCACAAGATTTCCGTCAACGATTGGAGAGTTGGGAATGATCGCAACACAAAAACAAAACAATGAAACCAAGACCAAAATCCGCTGGTGGAAACAGAAGAATCTATGGATCATCTTAGCCTTGCTCGTGCTCAATGGCTTTGCTTGGTATCAAATTTCTGAACGGAAAAGCCGTGAAGGGTTTGTGGTTGTCGAACCCATTCTGCATCCTGAAATTGCAGAAATTCGTGCCAATTGGCAGTCTGGTGAAGCGGTAGGTGAATCATTTTCTGTGACCGTCACCGATCAAATGGCGATGGAAACATTGACCTGGTTTCTCCAACCCCGCTCTGATATCCCCTTTACCACGCCCCAAATCCGCATCACGGAAGATGGCATTGTGGGTGGGGGAATTGTGGAGTTGCTTGGGCTAAAGACCCCCGTTTTAGGGGATGCTGAAGTTTGGCTTGAAAATGGCAAAGTGACGGGTGAAGTGCGCTCGCTGCAGGTGTCTGGAACGACGGCCCCCCAATTTATTGTGGACGCCACCGATCAAGCCAAAGCGGTCTACGATAGCCTCTCCTTCCCCATTGAAATTACGCATATGGAACTGCGAGATGGGGAGGTCTATTTGGAGGGTGTTTACAGGCAACGATAAAATCCCATATATGAATCATAAATTTGTAATCAATGGCTATGGTGCGGCCTTCTTGCGCATCATGGGTTGTGAATGTGACCGTTGTCTAACCGAACAATCTCAAGTGAACTGCTCAGCATCACTATTTTCTTTTGATGATGAAGGCAATACAGTGCATCACGTTTTGTTTGATGCTGGGGAAGGGGTCACCAATCAGCTGACGCAATCACCCTATTTGAAAGGGAAGCAGTCGCGCTTAGATTGGATTTGCCTCACACACTGGCATCCTGACCATACAAAAGATTTCAACAGGCTCTTAGCTTCTCATGTCCAAGGGCGACCTGTTGTTGGCTTATCAAAAGAGGGCCCAGTGAATTTGTATTGTCGCAGCGGCACGGCCGATTGGATGTGGCAGATTCACGAATTTGAACTGTCCGCCTTTACAAAGGTGTATCAGTCCGGTGAGTTTTTGAATCCGGGGGTGTTACTGCCACCCGTCCCGCTTGGCTTGCCTAATTTAACGCTTACCCCTATTACCGTTTCCCATCAAAATGGCGATATGAATCCGCTGAACAAACATGAGCATCGCTACTGCTGCTGTGGTTATTTGATTGAGTCGGAATCGACCACGATTGGGGTGCTTTGGGATATTGATTCAGAAAATAGCTGGCTTGAAAATCCGGAGACCCCTGAACAAATAACGGCCGTTTCTCGGCTCAAAAACGCAGATCACATCTTTTACGACTGTACCTTTTGGAAAGAAAAAACAACACCCAAAAATCACGCCTCATTTGATCACGTGCAGCGATACGCACGTGTGCTGACGCCAAAAAACAGCTGGTTAGTGCACATTACAGCTCACGTTGAATGGATTGGGAATGAAGGGTTTGGCTGGACTGATGATGATTGGAATCGAGAGACAAAACGGATCTGGAAAGAAAAAGGCTTGCCGGGGAATATTGGAGTTCCTCAAATTGGGCAGGAGTTCGATTTATAAAGAAGGTATCAATGGAAACTGCCATTCCCGCGCAGGCGGGAATCCATAGGTTAGCAAATGGATTCCCGTATTCACGGGAATGACAACTTAAACTTTAAAACTCATTAATCCCATTCTCGTTCGTCACGGATGGGGCCTTCTGCCTCAATAGCATCCACTGCTTTAGCCGTAAGTCGGAATTTGATATTATCTCTTGCCGTGCTGGCAATACGATCTGCTAAATCGTCAAGCTTGGCGCCATCTGAAGGCACAAACTCAATCCCTAAAATATCTTTGTGGTCTTCACGCGTAATGACCGCTTGGAATTGAGTGACTTCATCTTCAAACCGTTTCATCATATTGGATAGCTGCACAGGATGGAGGAACATGCCGCGTACTTTGGTGGCTGAGCCTTCAATACGCCCTTGCCAACCTGCAATGCGCAATGGCCCCCCATCTGTTCGTGAGTCAGGAATGACCGCAGAAAGATCACCCACACCAAAGCGGACCGTTGCGCCATAATGAGGATTCATCAGGGTCGCGACAACTTCACCCGTTTCACCGTCGGGCACAGGTTCACCCGTGTTAATGTCGCAAATTTGCAAGATGACGTTGGCGGGCACATGCCATCCATTCATATCGCTGGTGTCGTAGCCTAAATTGCCACATTCGGCCGTGCCGTATGCTTGAAACACGGAAATCCCCCGATCAGAAAGGAGCTGGCGCAATGAGGGGGGGAGGGGCTCAGCCAATAGAAATGCTTTATTGAGTTTAAGGTCGTATCCTAATTCATCCGCTTTATCGAGTAGCGCTTTGAGATAGCTGCCTAATCCCACATAACCGGTGGCGTTAAATGCGACCATCGCTTGAAGCTGTTGCTCTTGATTGCCGATCCCACCTGGAATGGCCACAGCGCCTAAGGAGTTCAAACCACTTTGCAACGATGCCCCGGCTGGCGTGAGATGATAAGCAAAGGCAACTAAGGCAACCTCACCTGATGAAAACCCTGCTGCTTTTAATGCCACACCCCAATTGCCTAAATCATCCCCTTTAACGGCCGGTTCGTGAATGGGGCCAGGTGATTGATAAACGGCGCGCAAATTGCTCATGTCGCAGGCCAAAAAACCACCAAAGGGTGGATTTTCTGCTTGCTTAGCAATTAAATCATCTTTGCGCATGATGGGGATGTTGACGAGATCTTCTTCAGATTGAATGGTATCGGGGGATACGTTGGCGTCGTCGAGGCGGGCTTTAAAGGCTGGGGCGTTTTGATATAAATGGGTAACAAGTTCGTTTAGGGTCATGATACTCCTTTCGATTGCGTGAATTACCCTACCATTTTAGCGGCTTTTGACATATTGGTTAATTTTTGGATGGTTAGCTCTTGAGTCAGGAATCCCAACCCACAATCTGGGGCCACAATGAGACGGTCGGCGTCGATGTGCTGGAGGGCTTGGTTGAGCCGGTTGGCAATCTCTTCGACCGGTTCTACGCGTGATTTGGCGATGGCGATTGATCCAAAAAGAACGGCCGTATTTTGGAACTTCTCCAAAAGTGTTAAATCATTATAGACATGGGCATCTTCGATCGAGATGGCATCAATGCAGGATTGGTCAATGGCATCGGCAAGTTTGAAATAGACATTCCGATCGGCCTTTTCATATTCATGGTCATCCAAAAAGCGAGGGTAGCCACAGCACATGTGCACCACTTTGGTGACATCATCAGGCACGCCGTCAAAACATTGTTCTAAATTGGCAAAACCATAGTCAAGGGCAGGTTCAGGGGTTCTGGCAAAAACGGGTTCATCAATTTGGATCCATTTGCAACCCGCTTCAACCAAAGCAAGCACTTCACGATTCAACGCCTTGGCTAGATCGGCACCGAGTTTAGCTGGGTCATCATAATAGATGTTTGCGGTACTTCCCACAATTGTTAAGGGGCCGGGCAATGTGATTTTGATTGGGTTTTGAGTGGCGGCTTGGGCGATTTGATAATCTGATGGCAGGATCGGCTCACCTGCTTCGATTTTGCCGGAAATGGTAGGCACTTCCGCTTCCCAAGCTCCGTTCCGAAGCGAGAGCTTGGTGAGATTTTCAAAATCAAAGCCTTGGAAGTTGCGGCATTGATAATAGATATAGTTTTCGCGGCGGATTTCACCGTCGGTAGGAATGTCGATTCCGCAATCGACCTGAAGTTGAATGACCTCATGTGTTGCTTTGACCAGAATCTCTTCAATATTCTCAGGTAAATTTTGAAGATAAAGTTGATAAGCTTGACTTGGATTGGCCTGTGCTTCAGGTGAATCAAACCAGCTTGGGGTAGGGACGTAATCTGGTTTTGGGTATGCGCCAAGCGTTGTTGTTGTGAGGGGCATTATAGACTCCTTTTATCTTGACTTACTCATTCCTTGTTCCGATTTATTTGAATCCACGACGTCCGCCGCCACCACTGCGACGTGAGCTTCTTGAACGGCTACTTGATGAGGACCTCGATCGGCTACGAGACGATGATCGGGAGCGACTGCTTGATGAGGATGAGCGAGATTTACTGCGTGAGGATGAGCGCCCACTGCCAAAGCCGCTACCGCTGCTAGAACTTCTCCCGCTTGAGCCACCGCTGCCCCTGTTAGCGCTGCTTGAATTTGAGCGTGCGATTGCTCTGCGATTGGATTTGGCACGACCTTCACTATCTGCCTTTTCCATAACGCGCTTCATCATGTCACCTATGGACGTGTCATCATTCCATGAGAGCTGCACAATTTTGCCATTGAGCTGTAAGTTGACATCAACTGGTGTGGTGCCATCAGAAACGGCCGTGTTAAGCATCTTCACAAATGATCCATTGGCAGATTCCAGTGACGAAGTCAATGTATCCGACATATTTTCAAGTGAGAAAGCTGGTTTCTTACTGGGTGATTGAGTGACAGGCTGGCGTTTGCTGGGTCTGGTGGACCAAGAGCCCCGTTTAATATGCCGATCGAGCTGGTCTCGCCATAAAGGTTTGCGTGATTGTGGCATTTCACTAGAGAAGTTAGGCAGACGCGTTTCGAATGAACCATCTTTCTTTTGCCAAGCGTTTACCCATGCTGGGGCTTCGAGCCCCATTTCTTGAATGGATTGCAAAAACGGCTCATCAATTTCGAAAGCGACGACGTATGCGAAGTAGCGGTCTAGAATCGTTTGAGCTTCCTCTAAATCACCATACGTCTGAATATTTCGTAGATAGGTGCGGAATCCTTCCCACTGCTTGACCTCATTTACCCGTTTTTGTGAAAAAGTGAGGTTTGAAGATCTGTTTACATTTTTCAAGAGATTAAACAAAATGATGAAAACAAAGAGGAATTGAATGGAGCTGAGATATTCGACTGAAAGGTTAAAATCATTATTGATCTGAAACATGATGAAGAAAATTAAAAAAAGAACGGGAACAACTTGACTCCATTTAAACGGCAGTTTGACAACCTTCGTATCAAACTGCTCAAACATCTCTTCCCCCATGAGCTTAATGGTTTCAGGAAGCGCAGACCGAACAGAAGGCAGAAGGGCATCAAGGGAAACGGCTTGGCCAATTGGAAGTGCGTCACTTAGTCGGTTAAAAAGATACCTAATATGGTTTGGGACAGAAACTGATTCACCGTTTATAAAGGTTATTTTTTCATTTCTGTCGAGCTTTCCAGCTCTTGTTCTCTTTATTGTGATGGTGTCATCGAGAGTGAATTGAACAAGTTCCAAATTGCCTAAGTGGAGGAGAGTAGCAAAGATACCGGCTGGTGTGATTTTGCGCTTGATGAGGTACGAAACAATGCCTGGTGATAAGTTTGAGGGCGGGTTCGTGCGATAGTTGTTAAGACGCTCACGCATTTTGCGGCTTCCCCAAAGGTACCAGCCTGCAAGCGCACTGAGGAATGAAGTGACTAAACCACCCGCTGTCAATACATTTTGGCGCAGCTGTTTGCGTGCCTCAGCCTGCTCAAACGCTTGCACCTCAGCCAAAACCAAATCATAGTCAGCTTGCCATTGAGGAGGTTCACTTGGTATAGCGTCGATTGGCATCGTGAGCAAAACAATCCATGGGGGATCGATATCTTCTGGTTCAATGACGAGATTGCTCCCTGAGCTGCTGACAATTTGTCCCTCTTCAAGGGTAATCTCGTTGGCGGCTAATCCATTAGGCAGTTGGAGTGTAAGCGTTGCTGCTTCAATTGGATTATCAAAGGGAGGAATGACTTCCCAACTTATCTGTTGTCCGACATCATCATGGGCTACCGCTCCGTTTACTTCATACTGAATTTCAAACTCAGTGCTCTCACCTCGTACTAAAACGGGATAGGTAAAATCGAGTTGATAATTGCCAACAAGATCCCTATTTATTCGTGCTCTGCCATCTTGTTCGTAGGTCCAATTTGCTTGACGCTGTTGCTTAACCTCTGTGTAGCAGTAAGCGCAATCATTGAGTGAATCAACTTCTTCAAATATTTGGTCTCCTTCTCGGAAGGACAAAAGGGTAATTCCATCATTGAAAATGCGAGAGATTTGTCGGAATCCCGTTCGCAACACGCCTTGTTCAACGCGGACGCGCTGGGTTTCCGTAACAAGTAAACGGCCGTTTTCTTGGACCACAATATCCACATCAAACCGTTCAATCACCACGTCTAATTGAGCTTCCTCTTCTTCAATTTGCCAAGACTGTAGCTCTGCATCTACCAAATCAGCTGGAAAATCGAGCAACACTTGGAAAAAGGCACCATCAAATCGAACAGAATCCATTTCAAACTCAATAATGACACGATCATCCGTGATTTGGGCACTGTTGGTGCTACGCACACCAACTGATTCATAATGAATGTTCTCGAGGTCAGTAAGCGGCAAGGAGATGGTGACTAAGCTTTCTTGCACGGGGAGACCGTTGATATCTTCTGGAAGGGCACGCCACTCAAGGGTTGTAAAGTCCGGATAAACCCAGAGCGCATTAACGGCCGTGTATTCAATAACAAAAACCCGGAAATCCCCAACGCTTGTTTCAGGGAAACGCCACTCAATTTCAAGATTATTTGAAAGCTTGCCGTAGTTATAAGAGTTCTCTCCATTCCTGCTTAATCTCAGTGGTTCAACTGTTAATTCGGTACTGCCTGCAAAAACTTTGACATCTTGGATGTCACCTACAAGGTCTAGAGGAACTTCAGCAAATCCTTCACTAAAAACATCATTGAAGCGCACGTGTTGAATTTCACGCACGGTAAAAGAGCCATCATCATTAACAAATATTTCTACGTCGTATCGAACATATTCAACTGGGGAATCTTGAGCAAATGAAGTAGGTGCAAAGCCAAGAAAAGCAAACAATAGAAACGCAAGGAGCCGACTGATCTTAACCAAAATAATTTACCTTTTATCATGGCCCCGCAAACTGTCAATTTATTATGGATCAATTTTATTGATTTG
>JANQSK010001194.1 GCA_028284105.1 Anaerolineae bacterium | reverse complement strand
AAGGGCAACCGGTGCCCCTATGTCTGATGCGCGTACAGCGCAATGGGTTGCTCCCCTTGAGCTACCAGCGCTGATTGTGCATGATGAGCAAGATGAGATTGTTGGTTACCAGTCAGCCAAAACCATCTCATCAGCTTGGCCTACTGCCGAACTCATGACAACCAACGGGCTAGGCCACAGCGGCATATTACGAGATGCGGGGGTTATTAATAAAATTGTTGCATTTTTAGATTAAAGCCCTACTTGAATTAGCGTTTGAACTGCTTTTATGAGATCAAGAGTGATAGTGATGAGCGCTGTTTAAACCAATGGCTCTTGCTGGGTGGCGCAGTGAATGCTTCCACCACCGGCTGCAATGCCGTCAATATTCAGCTGCACAACCTCTCGATCGGAAAATGCTTGTTGAATAGCTTGTTTGGCGGATAGGTCAGCTTGGGCATCCCCAAATTCTGGGATAATGACAGCGTCATTGCAGACGTAGAACCCTACGTAGCCAGGCGCAAAATCATTTGTTGCAAACTCTTCTCGGATAATTGTTGGGGCTTCAAGAACGATCACTTCTAATGGCCTTCCTTGAGCATCTGTAGACTCTCTTAGAATTTCAAGGTGCTGTTTCGTGACTTCATGGTCGAAAGAGCTTGGATGAGGTTCGTAGCCAGCGACCACAACACCGGGGGAAGTAAAACGGGCATAAAAGTCGGTGTGCCCATCGGTAATGTCCATTCCTCGGATGCCAGGAAGCCAAATAATTTTATCTAGCCCAAGTAGCGGCATAAGTAAATCTTCAAACTCAGCTTTGGACACGCCAGGGTTGCGATTGTTATTGAGGACACAGCTTTCAGTAATAACGGCCGTTCCGTGACCATCCACTTCAATGCAGCCCCCTTCTAAAATCAAGTCGGTATTGATCACATTCACACCGGCCTGCTCGGCAACCAAACGCGCCACTTTAGCATCGCGACTAAAAGCCTGCTTCCTCCCCCAACCGTTAAAATTAAAATCGATTGCGGCTCGGTCTCCATTCTCCGTTTGCACAAAAACGGGACCCGTATCTCGTATCCACAAATCGTCTAGAGGAGAGACAACAAGATCCACAGTTGGGCCGGCAAGTTCTCGGGCAAGGTCAACCTCATTTTCTCGCACCAACATTGAAACGGGCTCGTATTGGGCAATCGTTTTGGCAATCGTAGCGAGATTGCGCTGAACTTCTGGCAGTAATCGACGACCCCAAATTTGCTGGCTGGCCCCAAAAGCCATCCAAGTGCGTTGATGGGGGCCGTGTTCATCCGGCATATACCAACCAGCTTCATTGAATTCTTCTTCAAAATCTGTATACCCACAACCCATTAAGAGCGCTCCTGATAAGAATATGGTTTTCCGAATAAATTCTCGTCTTGTGATCATTGAACACGCCTTTGCCAAAAGTTTGTCGTATCGTGGAGGGTAGGTTTATCCGTCACATTTGTCAACAGAATACGGCCGTTTTGTGAGCCTAGAAATTATTTTGAGTGATGCCCATTTCACTAGTTCAAAGTATTGGGATGGTTTTGGAGACGGTTGGGGGATGTTTACATTTTAAGATGCCAACAATATTGGAGGTTCATGATGGATATTGTTTGGCAGTCATTGGATAAAACACAGCGACGCGGATTGCTCACGACATTGGCGATGTGGTTTTTGATGCAATCCGGTTTTCTTCTTTTAATTCCCCTATTTTCAATTCGCTTTATAGATGAGTTAGGCTGGTCAGCCGCATTTATTGGGTTGGTATTGGCTGTGCGTGAATTTGTTCAGCAGGGGGTGACCGTATTTGGTGGCGCGCTGGCCGATCGGTTTGGGGCAAAGGGACTTATTGTGACCGGTGTCTTTATCCGAACGATTAGCTTCATTGTGATCGGGCTGGCGACCACCAAAGGGATGCTCATGACGGGTGGGGTGCTCGCTGCCATTGGTGGCGCGTTAGCCGATTCGCCATCACGGGCAATGGTCGCTGCGCTTGTTCCTGACAAGTTGTTGCCTGACGTGTATGCACGGGTCGGTGTGTTGCAGGGTGTTGCGAGAACCGTTGGCCCGCTTTTGGGTGCGCTCTTAGTGTCGCTTGAATTTTTCTATATTGGTTTGGTGTCTGCAGGCTTCTTTTTTGTTGGATTTTTGATAACGGCCGTATTTCTTCCCAACGTGTCCGTGTCTATTGGCAAAACGAGTGTGGCGGGTGGTTTAAAGTTGGCGATTCTGGACAAATCATTTATGACATTTTTGATTCTGATGATGGGTTTTTGGTTTATGGCAGTTCAACTCGTTGTTGCACTCCCTTTGCAGGTTAAAGCATTGACCCAATCTGATAGCAGTGTTGGGGTCTTGCTGACAGTCAACGCTTTAACGGGGCTCTTCTTCCAAATTCCGCTCATCAATCTTGCAAAACGATATCTTGAACCCCTCCAGATGTTGGCAGCCGGTGTCTTGGCGATGGCTGTGGCCTTAGGTAGTGTGGCTTTGGTGACCTCGGGATGGCAACTTTACGGTGTCATTATCATTTTTGCGCTGGGAACGGTGCTTGTTTTGCCGAATTTACAAACGGTTATTGCTACGATGGCGAACCCCCAAGCGAGAGGCGCTTACATGGGCATTAGCTCACTTTCTATTGCGTTCGGTGGTGGTTTTGGCCAAATACTAGGTGGCTCGATGATTGATTTTGCAACTGAGATGAATCTACCAGCTGCGCCATGGGTTGTTTCGGCCACTGTTGGATTGATGGCTGCCTTGGGTTTGATGGCTTTTTATATGAAGCGAGATACGGCCGTTCACACATCAAAAAGCTTGTCTTTTAGTGGAGACTAAACAACCATATTCAGCCAGTTTTTTGAAATGTACTGTCATTTGATCAGCGCTTGATTTCTTTTAAGAAATGCTCGAGAAACACCTTTTCGGTCAGAGTGGGCACTTTATCTTGTAATTGCACAAGGCTAATTTGATTATAAATTTGCGCTTTGTTGGTTTGAATGACCACGATCTGCTCTTCAAGCAGTTCGTTGTGGATGAGGTGAGAGGCAACAATGCCTAAGCCAATATCTTGCTTAATCGCTGACACAACAGCTTCATGACTGTCAACCACAAATGCGGGTTGGATAAACAGATTGGATTTTGAAAAATGGTGTTTAAACCAAGCTCGAACGCTTTGGGCATCTTGCCGATAGGTAATAAAATTTTGTTCAATTAATCTCTCAAAAGAAGCATCCTCATGAAGCGACCTATCAAAATATGCTTTTGAACATGCTAGAACTATTTCTTCTTTGATGATGGGAGTGAACTCAAACAGATCCAATGTGCCAAAATAAAGAGGCTGGTTTTGAAAGACATCCACAAGCGTAAAATCGATAGCCCCATTCTCAAGAATTGTTAAAAGTTCATTTTGATTCCCAAGTGTTAATGAAATTCGCACTTCCGGGTATAGTTGTTGAAACTTGGCAACAATTGAGGGAAATGCATTTTTGCCAAATTCTAAAGGTGCCCCTATGCGTAACTCACCGCTTGGGTGAACTTTTCCCCGCTCAATCGTTTTTAAACAATTTTCCAGATTCAGCATAAAAGGTTCAACGGCTTCAAATAACTGGTCCCCAGCCTGCGTGGGAATCATTTTTCTAGGTAGGCGAGTAAAAAGAGGGGTTTTAATTTCGCTTTCTAGTTTTTTGAGTGCCTGACTTGCCGCAGATTGTGAGACTTCCAGCTGTTTTGCCGCAGCAACAACGCTTTGGCATGAATAAATATGGTAGAAAAATTTTAATCGATCCCAATTGTTTGTCATAAGTATTACTAATCAAAAATATTAGTTTGTTTAATTTTTCTTATCATACCAAATGCCATATAACAGTGCCACTGACCCAAATAAATTATTTATAGGAGAGAGTAAATGACTGTGTATGTCTTATCAATGATGTCAATTGATGATCCAGAAACGTATCGAAAATATACGGATCGCACCCCACCGATTGTGGCGAGCTATGGCGGGAAGTTTTTAGCACGAGGAGGTAAAGTGACAACCATAGAAGGTGAACCCTACCAGGATCGGCTTGTCGTTTTAGAATTCCCATCAGAGCAGGCGGTCAACGATTGGTTAGCTGATCCAGCTTACCAAGAAGCGGTTGTATTTCGGCATGCTTCTTCACAGGCCAGGATTTTGATGATTGAAGCAGATAATAACACGCTTGATCCTGATCCCAAGCTGTAGGAGATAGTGATGAGCGACGTATTTGGACACAACAGTTTTCAAAATCATGAACAAGTTATCTTTGTTTCTGATGAAACGGCCGATTTACAGGCAATCATCGCCATTCATAATACAGCATTAGGGCCAGCCGCCGGTGGTTGTCGCATGTATCCATACTCAACTGTAGATGAAGCGTTAAATGATGTCCTTCGTCTATCTCAAGGGATGACGATGAAAAGCTCGATTGCGGGATTGCCTTTGGGCGGCGGGAAATGTGTCATTATGGGTGATCCAAATTCTCCTAAGAAAGACGGCCGTTTACGAGCCATGGCAAAGCATGTTCAGCGACTCAATGGGCAATTTTGGACAGCCATCGATGTGGGTGTGAGTGCAGCTGATGCAGATGTCATGGCAGAAGAGTGTGAATACATATTCGCTAGAGCGAGCCAATATCCAGATGGGTTTCGCCCTTCCCAATTTACAGCCTATGGTGGATTGCACGGTATTCGAGCCGTGGCTCATTTTCTCAATGGCTCAGATGATTTAAAAGGATTCAAAGTCGCGATTCAGGGGGCCGGTGCCACAGGATCTCTTTTAACCCAACACCTCAGTGAGCATGGAGCGGAAATTTTTATTGCCGATGTGAATGAGCAAGTGGTTAATCAAGTTGCCAATCAATTTGATGTCACGGTAGTCGACCCCAATTTGATTCATACACTCGATGTGGATGTTTTTGCCCCATGCGCCTTGGGTGCGATTCTGAATGAGACGTCAATTCCCCAGCTAAAAGCACGGGCGGTTTGCGGATTAGCCAACAATCAATTAGAAAGACCCGAGCATGGCCAACTATTACTAGACCACAATATTGCCTATGTGCCTGATTTTGTTGTGAATGGGGGTGGTATGATGGGCGCATCAACTGTGATATTCTCAACACCAAATCGAGAAAAATCTCTAAGTAATATTGCGACTATTTATGACACCGTCAAAGATATATTGATTCAATCAAGAGATAAAGGCCAACCCACGGAAGAAATTGCCGTTCAGATAGCAGAGCGACGAATTGAGGCCGCTGGTTGAGATTGAATTTCTGAGAAATTGTTTGAAAGCAACCTTGAAGAAGAGGAGGATGATATGGCGTACTCAATAGTGGCTGCCGAGCCAGGAGGAATTGAGGTTTTAGAACGGAGAGAATTGGATCCAATCGTTCCAGATGCCTCGGAAGTTTTAGTTCGGCAAACGGCGATTGGTGTCAATTTTATTGATGTGTACTATCGCTCGGGCTTGTATCCTTGGCCAGTTGAGCGGGATTTTATTGTCGGGAGTGAAGGCGCTGGAATTGTTGAAGCGATGGGGCAAGATGTTTCAACATTTTCTGTCGGTGATCGTGTCGCCTACACGGTTTCTCATGGTGCTTATACGTCCCACCGAGTGCTCCCTGCCACAAGCTTGGTTCCGTTACCTGACTCTGTCAAGGATGAACAAGCCGCTGCTGTGATGCTCAAAGGGCTGACAACCTATTATTTGATTCATGAAAGCTTTCCAGTGGAAGAAGATCAAACCGTTTTGTTTCACGCTGCCGCCGGAGGGGTCGGGTCACTGGCGGGGCAATGGCTTAAATCAAAAGGGGTTCGCACAATTGGTACAGCCGGCGGTGCGGAGAAGTGTGTGATTGCTAAAGAGAATGGGTTTGATCATGTGATCGATTATCGGTCCCAAGATTTTGTGGATGAAGTTATGGCGTTGACGGAGGGGAAGGGTGTTGAAGCTGTTTATGACAGTGTCGGTAAAGATACGATTATGGGTTCTTTAGCTTGCCTAAAAACCTTTGGCACGCTGGTCAATTTTGGCCAATCATCCGGCATCCCCGATCAATTTAGAATCCCCGATTTAGCAAAGGGCTCTTTTCATCTCACACGGCCGATTTTGTTTCACTTTACAGCAAATCCCAGCTGGTTAAAACAGGCTTCAGAAGCGCTTTTTCAAGTGATAGGTGATGGCACCGTCAAAGTGAATATCTCCAATACCCAACCCTTGAGCCAGGCGGGGCAAGTTCATCAGATGTTAGAAGGCAGGAAGACTGTTGGCTCAACGGTGCTCATTCCATAGCCGAAAGATAAATTAAACTAAGGGATTATGGTCGTTTTTAATCGTGAAATGAATGATGGGGGGTGAAATTACGAAGTTGGATTATCAGATTGATTTTCTTCCTGAGTAACGATTTCGTCAATCGCTTCAGTTAACCCCAAAGCAAACGCTTGATTTGTGGGCGACAAGGGGTGCATTGTGGCTTTGGCTACCGTGAGCGGTTTTTTATTGGGGCGACGAATCAAATGAGGCTCAACATCGAGCAATAATTTATGTTCTGGAAATTCAAATCGATGTGATTCTTCTTCAGCTGACCCATAGAAAGAAATGGCTCGCTCTTTAAACAGCCGTTCAAAATCGATGGCCAATTGTTCAAAATTGAAATTTAAAACGGCAAACATGGAACGGGGGAACATATTTTTCAGCACGATGTCCAGTAAGAAGCGCAACACAAACGCCACAATGATGGCGATGGCACTCATTTGCCCTAACCCCAATGGCTCAAGCTGAAGCCCGACTACGGTGGCGATAACCATCGCCATTGCTAAATTAATGTTTTGAATCTGCTCGTTTTGCTTTCGCCAACGTGGAAACAATTTCATAAATCAATATTAATTCATAACGCTGCGTTGAGCGAGGATCATTAATATTTGTTAGGGTGATTGCTCTTGTTTACGATTGAACGGTTGACTTCTGGGATAATTGATTCAATAAAAACGACTAATTCTATTCACTGTCATACCCGCGAAGGCGGGTATCCACTGGATGCCCGTCTACACGGGCATGACAGGCAAAGGTGGGAGCCATCCCGCTACCACCTTTTTTCAACAGTGCTGATGGTTGGGGGAATTATGGGTCCGGAAACTCAAACTGATCGCCAGTCTTTTCCGCCCACTGCCTCAACAAGGCGTTCATTTCGCTTCGCTTCTGGCGAAACGCCGTATTGAACGCCAGATTGTTTTGTTCATTCGGATCATCGTTCAGATTAAAAAGCAGCCACTCCCCACCCTTAACGCAGGCATACTTCCACCCATCCCGCGTGACCACACAACGCCACGCATAGCTTGATTCTCGGTCACCAATCAGCTGCAGATAGGCGCTGTCAGGCTCTAATGCGATGCGTTCGGTGGCGTTTAGGCCGGTGCGGCGATGGGAGTAGTCGAACCCTTCCATCCAATCGGGCACGTCGATGCTGCACAGCCCCAGCGTGGTGGGGGCGATGTCCACATGGTTGACGAGGCACGGCGCATTGCCGGCGCGTCGACCGTCGTACGCCATGGGGATGGTGCCGCCGATCAGAAACGGCACGCGGACTGATTCTTCATACGGGACGCATTTGCCAAAACGGCCGTGGCTCCCCAACTGATCTCCATGATCAGAGAAAAACATTAAATGCGTATCGTCGAGTAAGTTGGACTCACGAAGCCCAGCCATCAAACGACCGATATTGGCGTCGATATTTTCAATTTGGGCGTAGTAGCCAGAGAGGTCAAACCGGGCTTGGGCTTGGTGCGTTTGGGGGATATTCGGCCGTAGCGTGAGCTGTTGGGCTTGATACCGTCGTTGCTCAGCTGGTGCCATGTATGGATCGTGGGGTGGCTGAACGGAGATGACCATGAAGAAGGGGCGATCCTGTTCGGATAGAGCCGCTAGTCGCTCCAACGCCATATCGGTAAGCGCATCCGTTTCATAGGTGGGCAGGCGGAAATGGGGGATTTCTTCATCACCATCATGCCCATGCAGGTAACAATCCCATTGGCTGTTGTTGTTCTCATACCCTAGCCATGTGCTGAAGCGTCCTCGATCTTCACGGGGGATGGTGCGCAGGACGGTGCGCCCTTCATGCTCCTTGAACCCAGCCAAATGCCACTTGCCCAAGTAAATCGTTTCGTACTCATGCTGGTTAAACACATCCGCAATTGTTTCGTAAGCGGGATCTAGCCGATCCTGATGCAGTTTAACGGAATGGTTGTGAGCATAGCGGGAGGTGAGCATACTGCCTCGGAACGGGCAACAGAGCGGATACCCAGAAACCGCATTCGGGAAATTCGTCCCCGCAATCGCCATATTGTCCAAATTTGGGGTAAAGACATTAGGGTCACCATTCGCCCCTAGCGCCTGCCCCCGCATTTGATCAACCATAAACCAGATGACATTGGATCTTCGTTCGGTCATAATTTTCTTGGTCCCTTTCTACCTGAAGGAATAATTAGGATAAGGTGGGATTGAGTGGTCGATCTGTCTAAAGGTACACCATTTATTCATTTTTATTGCAGCTCAGTGCAAAAATGAGTGACAGACGAGCAAACCCAAAACATACAATGATGTGAAATTTCCTGCGACCACTCTCGAAAATGGTAAATTAACCTTGTTCTCACCTATTTACTGCCACAAGGATTATGTCCGTTAGGATGCGATTGTGTGAGGGTAAATCTTTTCAAAAAGAGTTTTCCATTTTTTAAAAACTGAATCATCAATATCTTGGAGACCTCGTCGTAATAACCTATTCTTTACTTGGCGCGCTAAATCAACTTTCCATCCCTTTTCTAACTCAACCCCATTTTTCTGTGCAAATGCTTCTATTTGATTAACGATTGGAAGTGTATCAGTATAAATGTCCTCAAAAAATTCATCTTCCACTTCTCTGAAAATGCGATTAATTGCAGGTTTCATCAATGAATAAGGGAATAAATCTTCAACTTCACTCTCTCCAAGATCAATGACATCTGTAATTTCGCAAACGCGTTCTTCTATACCTTTATATTGACCAGACAAAAGCTTTTTCTTAAAATCTTTGCCATTCTTATCGCTATCAACAAGCACAAATGGCAATTCCTCGTCCTTTGTTGCAAGAATTGCAGCAACGTTTGTAACACCTTTTACCCCACCTGAGGGTGCAAATACTATCTCTCGTTCTGGATTTAACTTACCTTTACCTATCAATAAATTCTTTATTGCACTCAAATAATATTGATCTGATTGACCCTCTACAATGACAGGGTGACATCCTTGTAACAATGCCTCTGAGACACTTAATTCCAATGCTGCATGGATAGCATAAATGGCCCTGGTTTGTCTTGGATCGCGCTCCCCTGCACGAAGATTGCTTGACGCCACAGTATTACCTTCATCATCAACAAATACTACTCTAACGCGATCTACGTGGTCAGTGTTTACTAGAAATGGAGAATGGGTTGTATGGATCAATTGGTTTTTTTTTGAGAGTCTATCAAAGAAAATAATTAAATCACGTTGTGCATGAGCATGTAAAGATAAGCCTGCTTCATCAAGCAACAAAATTGTTCCTTGATGCATTGATTCGCTCTCTACCAAAAAGACAAGAAAGAAACTAAGAAACCACTGTAATCCTGTACTACGATTTTCTAGTTCCACTTTTGCAGGTCGTTCATCGTCACTAACCCAAATACGAAAATGACTACCATCAGCGGCTAGGTCAAATATATAATTTCCTTGTTGCCACCAATTACGGAATTCTTTCGTTAAACGGGTTGACGCACTATGCAAGAGTACATCTCTTTCTTGTTTGTCTTTTGCTGATTTATCAATTTCGTTTTGACTTGGCGGTCGTACGACATTACCCTGCTGGTTTAATTGACCTAATGGCTCCTTTCCCTTTTCAAGGATTTCTTGAGGATCAAGGCCAACAAAGCTAAAAAGAACTCTTAGGGTGCGGGTTTGCGCAGCCACCCGACCAGTTAAATCAAAGCGCTTTAAATTCTCTACAACATGTGGCAAGTATATTTCGCTGTCAAGATTTCCATATGTTGAATAATAAACAAAAGAAGGCATTGATTCTAAAATTAAGTCGATAATTTCTTTATTGTCATCTGGATGAGTTAACTCTAACTTGTTTTCTAGTTCTTTGATTTGTGGAAGAATTTCTTGAACATTTGGGACTATTTGCGAGGTTTTTAAAGGGCTTTGGATATTATTAAGTTTAGAATATGTTTCATTCAAATCTGAAATATCAATCTCTATACTATCTAATCTATCGATCATTGTATTGAGTATTGAAGTAGTTTTATCCTTTATTCCAAGTTCCCCTTTTCCCATTTCTTGTGAATTTGAAATGCTGGTCAATGCGGCTTGCAAAATATCAATCAGATGTTCACTAGGTAGTGTCGCATTCAATTTCACTGAAGGGAAATTAACAGTGTAATTACCATCGTAATCACGTTTTATAATGACTGTATCTTCCTCTAGTAAAACAATTCCAGATAAATCAATTATTTTTTTGATTAATTCTTTGGAAAGAATAAATTCTGCTTCAATAAAATCGGGTTTTTCACTAGCATCACGCAGTTTACTATATAAATGCCGTGGAAGATCAGCAAGTAAGTTGATTTCACCCTCACGAGCAGGATTGAGTTTCCAGAGTCCTAGAAGAAGGTTCGACTTACCTGCTTCGTTCACTCCTATTAATGAAGTTACATCATCAACTTCAATATCACCACTATCACTAATGGATCTAAATGTTCGAACACGAAAACGGACTAATTTCATCATAGTTGATTAGGTTACCTTATTTTTTAAGAAGCTGGTTGTCTGAATTTCATCGAGTACGAAATAAATTTGGCTGTATGACGGTAATCAAAAACTACATTTTCATCTTTTCCAGTTTTTTTTCAGACTAAACCATGAAATATACAAATTCCGCAAGTATTGCCGTATAACGTAGAAATTGTAGATTTATACAAAACTGATGAAGTATAAACCATCTGAGAGAAGCAAAAACATATCAAATCAGTATACCTGTGAATTTCAAAAGACTCAAAGTGGTTTTTAAAAAGTATGTTATGCGGATTTAAAAGCAAGGGCTTTAATTGTTGAGGTTTGATGTAAAAGTGATGTTGTTGACTAAGCTTATGTCAGCGGATTGATTGGGTTATAGAGGTTTTGTTAAGGGAGAGGGAAACACCCCCTCTCCTTAACAATTTACTTACTAAGGCTTATGCTTTTAAGCGGGCGTTTTCCTTGTCCAAGAGGGGTTCGGCGGAGACAACGGCCGTATATTTCTCATTAAAATATGAAATCTCCAACTCTGTGCCGGGTGCGGCATACTCAACGGGCAGGTAGCCAAAGGCGATCTGCTTGCCGACGGTGTAGCCGTAGTTGGAGGTGGTGACGTGGCCGATGACGGAGC
>JANQSK010001191.1 GCA_028284105.1 Anaerolineae bacterium | reverse complement strand
CAGAACCAGAGGATGAACATCGTCTTTTAACACGTGCAATGATGGCCTTATTTCGCCATCCTGAAATCACTCGTTCTCGCCTACAGGGCCGACTCAGAGACCAAGCGTTTGATGTTCGGGCTCGGCTCGCATCCCATGACAAACTTGCCAATCCAGCTGAGCTATGGAGCGCGCTCGATAACGGATTACGTCCCAGCATCTCTTACATGGTTACGTTAACAATGGATCCATGGGAACCCATTGACGATCCCATTGTTCGAACATTCCAATTTGATCTTGCTCAAGCAGAGGCGGATGAAGACACGGCCGTTGCTGCCCCTATTGATGAACCCGATACCCGCCTCACCATAGCAGGTATGGTTCGCCGTCAGAACGATCAAGCACCAGTCAATAAAGCCCGTGTGGTCATCAAGGAAATGGATGCGGTTGGCTTTACCAGTGGAAACGGCCGTTACAAAATCAAAGGCATTTTACCGGGTGAATACACCTTAGACGTGCGTTTGCTCACCGGTGAATCAGCCCAGCGCAAAGTCATAATCCCTGCCCCAGACGGCAATTACGACCTTGAAGTCAAGTGAATCAACATGCTCCAGCATGTTTCTTTATTAGCTGCAGAATTGCTGCGATTTATGAAATAGAAATCCGATTACAAGGATTTTTATAAGTAGTGTCAAACAATTCTGTAAACATTTTTAGTGGAGGACCTAATGGCCACAACCTACCTATCCCCAGGCGTCTATGTAGAAGAAGTCGATCGGGGAACAAAACCGATTCAAGGTGTCGGCACGTCAATAGCCGCCTTTGTTGGCGTGACTGAAGAAGCAAGCATCAAACGCGTTAATCGCAAAACGGGTGCTAGCGAATTTGTTGAATCTCGTCTCAACAAGCCCACCTTGATCACAAGTTGGACCAATTACACCAATGTATTTGGTGACTTTGCTCCAGGCGCTTACATGCCACACGCTGTTTATGGCTATTTTGCCAACGGTGGTGGCCCTTGCTATGTCACGAGTATTCGTGCAATTAGTGAAGTAAGCGAAGGTGCAACAGCGGCTGCCGTTGACGTACCTGCCAGCACTAAAGGCAACAGCTTTGTGGTAACAGCCAATATCGTGGGTGATGTTGGCAATAACTTGGCAGTATCCATTTCACATGATGCTACGGATGATGGTAAAGATGCCACAAGCTTTAGCATGACTGTCGGTGATGAAACGCATACCGGTCTCGTTATGAAGAAAAGCGATAGCAACTATGTCGGCAACGCCTCGTTTCGTGCTGTGACGCTTTCCTCATTTGGTGCTGCCTCTGCCATGCCAACCGAAGGCACTTTTCTCCTAAGTGGTGGTGGATTACCAAAGCTCACAGAGCAAGATTTCATCGGCAGCGCAGCTGAACGAACTGGCATTGCCGGTATGGAAGCGATTGACGATGTTCGTCTTGTCACATGCCCAGACTTGATGGCCAACTACGATGGCTCTGAAGAATCAAAATCGTTGGTTCGCAATGTTCAGCAAGCAATGGTCGCTCACTGTGAACGCATGCGATATCGATTTGCTATTTTAGATACTCCTCCTGGACTTAATGTCCAAGAAGTCCAAGATTGGCAAAATTACCTGAACGTTGACTCTTCTTATGCCGCCATGTATTACCCTTGGGTTGAAATCCCTGATTTAGCCGAGGGTGGAACGATTTTGGTTCCGCCAAGCGGAGTTATGGCTGGCATTTACAATCGTACGGATTCTGATCGCGGTATCCACAAAGCACCTGCCAACGAAACGGTTCTTGGTGTTGTTTCTCTCGAAAATGAAATTAGCCGAAACGAACAAGCGCTACTTAATCCTCGCGGCATCAACTGTATCCGTTCATTTGCAGGACGCGGCATTCGAGTTTGGGGTGCACGAACCTTAAGCAGTGATGGATCATGGCGCTACATCAATGTACGCCGTTTGTTTATCCATGTCGCAGCTTCATTAGACACGGGTCTGCAGTGGGTTGTGTTTGAACCAAATAATGATGCGCTGTGGGCAAAAGTTCGTCGTGATGTGACTGCCTTCCTTCGTTCAATTTGGGGCAGCGGTGCGCTATTCGGCCAATCTGAATCCCAAGCCTTTTACGTGAAATGTGATGCTGAATTGAACTCTCCAGAAGTCATTGACCTCGGTCAATTGATTGTAGAAGTAGGTATTGCACCCGTTAAGCCTGCTGAATTTGTCATTTTCCGCTTAAGCCAATGGGCCGGCGGTGGCGAAGGCGGCGGTGAAGATGACGGCGGCGGCGAAGAATAAATATTATTTGCGATTGTTGACGGTTCTGAATTGAAAT
>JANQSK010001172.1 GCA_028284105.1 Anaerolineae bacterium | reverse complement strand
CGTCTGGTGGCAAATTCAAGCCTTCTTTAATCTCTAAAAGATCGATATACGCATCAATTCCGCTCGTTACTTGTCGCATTTGAATAAAAGTCATCATATCGGGGGCTTGGTTAGTCAATTTAACCATGGCCTCCCACAATGAAGATTGCAAATGGTCGTGCATATGTCTTGTAAAGCGTTCAACCCAAATCTTAGAGACAAGAGGAAGTGTTCGCTTCCAAAGTTCGGCTAATCCGCTTGTAAACGGATCATCACTTGATAGAGGATAAGCGCCATGCAATATTTGGTGATACCGTTCAATGCGTGCTCGTAAAGTGTCATAAGGTAGATGGTCAAAAAGATCATCGTTAATAAAAAGCCACATGGCCCAATCTGCAATCAGTTGGAGTTCCTCTTCAGAAAAGGTGGGATGTGTTCTCGCAACTAACTGCCCAATCATTAAAATTTTATATTGATGGGTATTCGGAAAACTCTCTAAAAGGCCATTTCTATTGACCCAATTGGCTGAGCTTTTGGTTACGTTTTGGCCGAACGGATTGACGCCTCTTGACTGGAACGGGATATTAAATAAATCTTGCATTGTTTTTCTCCTGCGACTGCCTGAAATATTTTATGAAGTTGAATTAATTGGTATTGATGGGGTCATTATCTCGTTCGAATGTAACCAAAATGTAACCAGATTTAAGCGGAGAATATGGATAAAAAAAGGTTGCCACAAGCGCGATTTAGAGGTCTCTAAATCAGGCTTGTGGCAATGGACTTAAGGAGAATCGCAGATCTTAAGCGCTATGAATAATGAGTGGAATTGAATGATATGGGATAAAGCTTTTCAATCGCTTTCCAATTATCTGGTTATGAAACGGGCTTCCAATTAGCAGGGAATTGAAGCTCAATGGCGTGGCAAATGCCTGGTGCCAACCAACCGTGCGAGGTACCTGGTGCAGGGTTGATGATTTCTAACTTAACTGCAGGTGAATCACCGTCTGGATGGAAGTAGGCGTCTACCCAACTGCCATCAAAATGAGCCAAATCAATTTCACGAATCCAGCCACTGTCAAGCCAATTGCTTTCAGCTTGCCAACTTGCAAGGGTTGAGCCGGTGGTGATTTCAACCAATGTGTAAGTGCCGCTTATGCCTGCCCCAGTTTCAGCATTTCGACCTAAATCTAAGTTGAATCGTGCACAAGATGGCTGTTTGTTTGGTGTGAATAACCCAGCATCCCAAGTTAAATCAACTTCGAATGGTTCAAGGGTTGTCATCGGGGTTCGGAAATCAGCGAGATTGATATCACTATCCAAAGCTGTGCTCACACCTTTGCGCGGTCGAACGACCGAATAACCACCAGGAGGAATAAACTGCAGGCTGTAATCGCCAGGGGCTAACTCGTCAAAGAGATAATGCCCAGTTGTGCCCGTTGTGGTTCGTTTGACCTCATTGTTGTTGGCATCAAAGAGAATAACGGTGACTTGAGCTACACCAGGTTCGCCATTGTCTTGGATATCATTTTGATTGTAGTCGAGCCAAACGAAGTCACCGATTGCAGCGTCTACGATTGTGTTGCATGCTTCAAAGGGAAGCTCAATTTCCCAAACTCTATCGGTGCCATCTAAGGTCGCTTCAGAGGCTGTATACTCTACCATTCCAGTCGATGGGTGGAGACGAATTCGGAATAGGTCTGTATCCAAATCGGTTGTGAAGTTCCAATTTTCGAAATAAGCCATTGTGTCTGATTCTGTCGATATGGCTGTAAACTCCACTTTGCCGTTGAAATCAGGTGCTCGTGTTTCTAATGGAATATCATCGTAAAACAAATCCACATCAAAGCCTGGCACTCGTGATTGACCACCTGGGCAAGACAGATTAAGTCGATTGCCAACAGCGTTACGAACTGGCTCTGTATTTTCTTTGTGGATCCCTGCATCCCATGAAAGGTCGTTTTCATTAGCAACGAGGTCGGTAAACGCCATACGGCCGTTACTATCAATGTCACTATCAAAGGCGTTATCACCTAAATCACGACCTGTAATAACCCAGCCCGCTGGTGGATCAACTTGAACGGCATAGGTGCCTGGATCAAGATCTGGGAAGAGATAACGGCCGTTTTCATCTGTCACCGTACTTGATAGCCAAAAGCCAAATTGGTCATAAAGATGGACCGGTACGCTTCCAACACCTTCTTCAAAATCATCTTGAAGCCCATTTTTATTGGCATCATGCCACACATAATCACCAATTGAGGCGAGAACCGGTGGTGGGGTGGACAGGCAAGCACTGCGCGGATGGACACTATTTATATTTTTGGCGTGTTCAGGGTCTAAATAAAATGAGTGATACGCCAGCACGTTATCTACATCTTTAGGGATAGATAAGGCGGTATTGACCTTTTCACTCAGCTGAGTCATATCATCCGGTAAATCGGAAATACTGTTTGAGGTGGCCACCACCTCGTTGCCAGCTCGAAAGATGAGATGCCATTGCTCGCGGGTTTGTTCAGGATGGTACTCTGTATCATGATTGTCCCATGAACTTAAGATGATGTCATATTCCTCTGCCGGGATAAAGGCGGCGATGTGGAGGAAATGGCCGCCTCGGTCTGGCTTGCCTGTACGGTCATCAGAACGAATAAATTCATCTGGGAAAACTAGAACAATATCACCATCCGTGCCACATCCTGAATCATTGGTGGTGATAAATGTTGTTTTGCTGCTGTTTTTTGCACCCACTGTCGGGAGCAGGGCAAATAACATTAAGGGGATAAGGACGAGCCAAACGGCCGTTTTTAAATACCATTTCATGAGAATACTCCTTACTACTGTGGGAACGGCAATAGCGGTTTTTCATCTTCAAATACATTGCTTCCGTTCCCCTTACAAAAACACTCAATAACTTTTCAATCTATCGTTGCGTTTTTGTGTAACCAAAACGTAACCAACCCTTATTTTGTGAATCTGAATGTGATTTCATATAATTTCTCATGGCACTTCCACCAACCTCCGAAAAACAAATTCAAAATAACGAGTGGCTTCAGGCCCTTTATCATCTCGCTTTAGAACTGACAGCACTCCAAAATTTAGACTCCGTTCTCAATACAGCCTTGAAGCACTGCTTAGACTTAACGGAGTCGCAATTTGGGTTCGTGGGATTAGCCAGTGAGGATGGTCAAGCACTTGATGTGGTTGCAATGGACGGGTTTCATCCGGATACAGCCTTTTATGAACATTTCCACCTTATTCCGCTGCGTCCAAATGTTTTTGCACGTGCAGTGTTGGAGAATCGCCCAATTCGCTCCCATGATGCCCGCATTGATCCGGCAAAAGTTGGCCAACCGCAGGGACATCCCCCAGTGATTGCATTTTTAGGTGTGCCACTTCGTTTGATGGACAAACCGATTGGCATGATTGGGCTAGCGAATCGCCCTGAGCCGTATGATTTAGAGCATGAGCAACTGCTGATGACCTATGCAGCCCAAATAGCGATTGTGATTCGCAATGCCCAGCTTTATGAAGAGCTCAAACTGGCAAAGAAAGAGCTAGAGATTCAAGTTGTTAATCGCACACAGCAGCTTGAGGAGGCCAAAGAGTCATTGGCACAGAAAGCGTCTCAGCTTCAAAAGTTGCTGAATGAAATTGTGGATGTGGAGGAACGAGAAAGGCATCGCATCGCTCAAGATATGCATGACGGTATTAATCAACTATTGGTCGGGGCAATGCTTGAATTAAAGTCGATGCAGCATCGATTAACCAATGATCAAGTGGCGCAAGCGGAAAATTCCCTGCAATCCGTCCAATCGATACTTCACCAAGTTGAAGCAGAAATTAATCAGATTATCCACGATTTACATCCCCCTTCTTTAGAATCGCTCGGACTGTTCCCTGCTTTACGTCGCTATGGGGAAAAATTCAGTCAATATGCCAAAATGCCGTGTTCTGTTCAATTACTGGGTGATCCTGTTCGGTTGGGGGCTGATAATATGGAGATTCATCTTTATCGGCTTGTTCAAGAGGCATTACAAAACATTTCTATGCATTCAGCTGCATCTCAAGCCAATGTGCTCCTCAACTATTCGTCAAAAACGTTAAAAATATCGGTGACGGATAATGGGAAAGGGTTTGATCCTTCGAATGTTGATACTGAGCGGGAGAGCCATTTGGGTTTAATCGGGATGCGTGAACGCGCTGAGATTATCGGTGGGCAGTTAAAAATCCAGTCAAGCCTTGGAGAAGGAACCGTCGTGGAAGTCATGGTTCCTATTTCGCGAGAGTTTGGGGATGGCTAATTCAGTATGGATATGATTAAAGTTTTAATTGTTGATGATCACTCCGTTGTTCGCCAAGGTATCCGCAGCCTGTTGTCGAACTATGAAGAGATTGACGTGATCGGTGAAGCTGAAAACGGCCGTTTAGGGCTTGAACAATATCAATCATTGGCGCCAGATGTGACCCTGCTTGATATTCGTATGCCTGATCTTGATGGTACCGAGGTGATTAAACAAATTCGGGCTCATGATCCAAACGCCAAAGTCGTTATGTTAACTTCATTTGATGAAGACGAATACATTGATACATCACTTCGCGCAGGGGCGATGGGATATGTGCTCAAAAGCGGCTCTGATGAAAACTTAGTCAACGCGATTCATGCCGCCATGCGGGGAGAGCGATTTTTGAGCCCGAAAGTGACCGATCGGGTCGTTGAGCGATTGATGAATGCCAAGGGTTTTTCTAAACAAACGGCCGTATCGGCCATCGAACTTGACCCAGATGATCGCGAAATTTTACGCTTGCTCGTTGAGGGATATAGCAACGTAGAAATAGGGGAAGCCCTCTTCATGAGCAGCACGTCCGTAAAGAGACGGCTCAGTAAAATCTTCGAAAAGCTCAAAGTGCAAACAAGAACCCAGGCAGCAGCAGAAGCAGTTCGTCAAGGTTTTGCATAACTTTTTTGATGACCCATTTGGATCATTAATGTGAGCCAAATGGTCCTTGCGGGGAAGCCATTCCAGAGGTAATCTTAAATATAGAGAAGAAAATAATATTCCGCTTGCTTCAGATTAAAATTATTTAGTAAAACTTTTGCACATGTTTGACTCCGTAGAATCAACAGCCATATCCCTTGCAAAACAAGATTACATTGCCGATGTCGGCCTTTCAACCAGCCTGTTTTTAGCAATTAAGATGGGGAAGGCGCTCTTCCTTGAAGGAGAGCCTGGGGTTGGCAAGACCGAAATTGCCAAAGTGCTGAGCCAACTGTTTGATACACCCCTCATT
>JANQSK010001159.1 GCA_028284105.1 Anaerolineae bacterium | reverse complement strand
GCTCAAGCTCGTATTCTTGATAGTGTTAACGACATGGACGCCATGAAAAAGCGAATGGCATCTAAATATGGAATGATGTTTCGACTCATTAATTTCATGGGACGTATTCAAGGTCGCAAAACGAGTGATGCTGTAACGATTGAAATTACGCAATAGGTGAGTTGACTATTGCAATGGGAGGGGGGATTGCCAATGCTTGCTTGAGGTGTTGACGGTGATTTTGTTCACCCATTTAACCCATTCAACACCTCTTTTATCATGGGCAACGAGCCGAAGCGGGTAGCCATGCCCCTTTGAGAGCGCATTTCCTCGCATTCTTGTTGCGAGCAGGTAGCTATTGGCTTCTTTGAGCGAAAATCGCCGCTTATATCCTGTTGTAGAAGTGACGGTGATGCTAACGGCCGTTTCTCTTATTTCCGCCTCTTTGAGTAACTCTGATAAAGCAACTCCTTCCCAATTTTGCGTTGTGTACCATCCCCCTGTGCAATCGAGCGTTGCTTCATAGCCGGTCTGTTGACGAGCTTGCAATGCTTCTAGTGACAATCTTTTGGGTTGATTAACAGCCCCATCAATGGTCAACTCCCAGCTGGCTGGGTCAATCGTCGGAGGGCGATCGGCAATCCAACTGACAACAGGGAAATTTCCATCTTCTAAGCCGCGAGGATAAGAACCTGTAAATCGGCGTTTAACACCAGGAAGTTCCAAACTTCTACGAACTTGATTGGTGATTTGCCAAAAAATAAGACCAGCAGCAGCAAAAACGGCCGTTTTTAAAAACACACCTCGGTTTTTGGATTCCGGCAATCGAAAAATAAAACGCATTTTCCAAGCGTGCCAGAGCATAAACGCCATCAGTGGAATTGATAGATAGATGTGCCAACTGACATAGCTAATTCGCAAAAAATATCTGGGACCTCCAAAAGTTCAAATGGCCCCTAATACAATGGTGCCAATGAGGAGCAAAAGCGTCAGCATAAAAAAGATCCGTTGCTTCGTCCAAACTGATTTGCGCCGGACGGCATCGAAAATGACGGTGCCTTTCCAGTACAGCATCACAACGATGGCATAGGCGCCAATGCTATGTGTCCAGAGCACCCAATTTAGTTGGACTTCATTGTTGATCATACCCATGTAGCCAGAGGCCACTTGGACAATCAAAATAACCAGCAAAATCGTGTTGACCCACGGAGCTTTCATTCTTTGATCTTATTCGATTTTTTGAAAAACGGGAATGATGTGAAAACCAAAACGTATTTTTAAAAAGAGATGACTGATATTTTGGTTTTCACCAAGTAAATTTCACACTTCTGAACGGTCAAATTTCAAGATGTTTATGAAATTTACAGAAGATTGGTGATAGGTGGCTTATTATTGCGCAAGAAGATCAAATTGTGATTTGATTCGATTCATAAAAGCCGTTTTATTGCCGTTCCACGTAAACGATTGTCCAAAAATCACATCACAGAAAAATGGAAGAAACACGGCCGTTCCTCTTGGTAATGTTTTGCCCATACCGCGTAAAAAGACCGGCACTACGGGGACATCAGGGCAGCGTCGAGAAAGGTGAGCAATACCGCTTTTGAACTCTTGCATCTGTTCGGGTTTCCCTCGTGAGCCTTCTGGGAACATAAGAACAATATCCCCACCATTTAATGCATCAGCGATTGGACCTAAAGGGTCAATCTGCTTATCTTCACGCTTTCGGTCAATTGGAATAATGTTGACTACATGGGTCGCGAACCAGCTAATCGCTTTATTCTTTAGCCAATAGTCTGAGGCGGCGATGGGTCTGACCTTATGCAAGATATCAAGCGGGAAAAGGGACATTAGAACGAGGGTGTCCATGTGACTATTGTGGTTCGCCACTAAAATCATCGGCCCATCTTTGGGAATCAAATGACGATTGCGAATATTGATGCCCACCAGCACCATCAATAGTGGACGAGTGATGAAGATAACGATAAATTTTTGAAGCCAGCGTACAGGTTTTTGCTTAAACATAGTGGCTCCAAATGGTTATATAAATGCGAGTCTAATGAGGTGGAAATAGATAGGGGCTGAAAGCGTATAGCCTGCAATTTGCAAAAGGATACCGCCATGCCCTTGTACTGTTCGCCAATGGCGTGGAATCTTGACATTATCCTGCAAGACCTGAACAAATCCCTGTCCAGTAATAACGGCCGTTCCAACTGAAGCCCCAATTGCTAAAGCGTAGCTTGTGGGCAGGACGATAAAGATGGGTACCACGATGGCAGAAAATACGGCCGTTATCAGCCCAATCGTCAAAGCAGACGTCCATGTAAAGGTGTAATGAGCTTGAAACGGCCGTAAAAATAAATCACGCAGCAAAGAAATAAAGATGGCAAACTGAACCAAAATGACAAGATAAAGCACGTTCCCATTTGCCGAAAGCGGTGGTGCCACTTCTCGCGGAGTGACCATTACCAAAACCAAATGGCCAACACCAAACAGAAAGAGCATCATGCCCCAAAATAGAGGGCGAACGGTATCCTGAAAGAAAAACCGCTTTTTACGAATGTAGAGCAACATGCAAATCCCTAAGAAAACAACTAGGGGGATCCACGTGACATAGAGTCCATACCTGTCTGTTGCCGCCCAATAAATGAGTAAGGGAATGGTTAGGTATGAAATCAAAACGCTCGCTCTATCCATGCGTTGGGTCGGGATTAAAGTCAGATAGTCTTTCAAGGCGAGAAAACACAAATACCCAATCATGATATATGCAAACGGCCGTATGGGTTGAATCAATATGAGAAGCAATATTGGATGCATCCACCACACGCGGTGACGCATGCGGTTTTCCAAAAATAGTGGGAGGGAATGAATGGGCAATGTAGTCATAATACGAAACAAACGTCGCTTTATAAAGATTGTGTATAGGGTCTGTCTTCTATCCTCAAATGATAGTTATAAAAATTAAAATGAATATTAAATTCTATAACACTGAACAAATACGCAGAGGCCTGCCTCATTGTTCAGTAAAACTTGTGCTTAACCTTCAATGTGTTTAACACTCGATAATTTACCACGTTGCGAAATTATTGGAAATAGTTATTTATTTTCATAATCCCATCATAAATTGGAAAATCCGATCTTTGTGTCCACGCAAATCCTCATGGCCAAAATCAGGGTAAAGTTCAACATATTTTTTGGATGTTATTTTGTTATACGCGGCAAATTGAGTTGATGGTGGACAGATTTGATCTGCAAGCCCAACACTCATCATCACCTCTGCCTTTATGCGAGGACAAAGATGTTGAATATCGATGTATCCCAGCTTCATGAAAATCTCATCTTCCCGTTCGTGGCGAGGGTCAAAAAGCCGGAAATAGGTTTGAATTTCATCATAAGCATCTACTGCTAAATCCATTTCCCAAACGCGTTTGTAATCGCTAAGGAATGGGAAAACAGGCGCAGCCCGTTTGATGCGTGGTTCCAAAGCTGCACAGGTGATTGTCAATGCACCTCCTTGGCTTCCGCCTAAAGCACCGACGCGGTTTTCATCCACATCAGGCATATCCATCACGATACCTGCAAGCTGGGCTGTGTCTAAAAAGATTTGACGGAAGAGGAGCTTCTTTGGATCATCATCTAAGCCACGAATAATGTGCCCCTGCATTGTGTTGCCAACAGTGCCCCCCGCATCTTCAGATAAACCCCCTTGGCCCCGACAATCTAAAGCGGCAACCGTAAAACCTGCAGCTGCATACCCTAATTTATCCTGCCAATCACCAGAATTGCCGGTATAGCCATGAAACATGACAACTGCAGGATGTTTTTCAGAAGGGGCGATTGGTTGAATCAATTTTGCATGGATGCGTGCACCACCCACCCCAGTAAAGTAAAGATGGGAACATTTTGCAAAATTGGTTTGAAAATCCGCTGGAATGATTTCGATATTGGGGTCGATGGCATGCATTTCAGCAAGTGCTTCATCCCAATACGTTTCATAATCATTAGGTCGAGGATTTCTACCTTGATAGGTGTACAGGTCTTCTAAGTCTAAATCAAAAGATAGGGGCATTGTTTCAATATCCTTTTTTTATGATTTTTATCGTTAATAATTACAATATCAACTTCTTCTCATTATTCCAAAGGTGGTAAGGTATTTGTGAAAAAAACACCAATGCTTGAATTCGTTAAAAAACATCGTGTCGCACTCCTTAATCTATCTGTTTTTGTGCTGTTGTTTAGTTTTTTGCTTTTTCAAAGACGAGTAAATAATCAAAGTAAGTGCTTGACGGAATGGTGCGTTTTTGAATTTGATGGAACAGAGTATCAAATGGATTATCCAAAAGATTGGTTCCCAATTGACTCAAATGCCATTAAATATTCAACCCCTTCAAATTTTAGTGAGTTTGATTTTCAAACGGCTACCTTTTCAGATTCGAGCCTTAATCAGCGTTCAATCATTTTTGTTTATGTGATCCCTATGACGCAGCCGACTCCAGAGAAGGTCGCAGAAGCTGCAACAGATGTAATAGAAAATTTTGGGGGAGAGATTCAAAGTACAGGGACACTGTTTGTATCAACTGAGCCATTTGAACTGAATGGGCAAATGTTGTTGAGCCGACGTGTCGAATATCGTTTGGGAAGAAGATATAGGCCTATTTGTCAAGAGATTTATTCCACGATAGAAGATGCTGGCGTTGTCTTCCGCTTTTGTCCAGCACGGATTTTGAATGAAGATATGATTTTGAGCTTTGAATCAATTGAGTAAGGTGTGTGTTGATTTCATACTTAATGGAATCTAAAAAAACAGGTATCAAGTAACGAATAGGGTCGCTGGGTAGTCTAGAAAGGGATAGAGTTGGAAATATTGAAGAGGTTCTACATTTCCTTTTTATAAAACCTGATTTCAAATAAAATGTGTAAATTTCACAAAATATCTTGAAATAAATCAGGTCAAAATGTGAAATTTACTCGGTAAAAACTAAATTTAGCTCATTCTTTTTCAAACTGCTTTTTGGTTTTTACATAAATATTGGAGAAAACTCAAAATGCTTGATTTTGGTCCTGTTTTCCGTGGTGAAAAAAGTGCTGATGAAGTTTTGGAAGGCGTTGGCGTTCCGCAATTGCGTGAATTGACGAACGAAATGGTTGATACAATGCTAGGGTATCTTGAAGATTGTACCGATGCAGATGTTGTATTCCAACCCGTTGATCCCGAAGCAAACGATCCTTATGCAGAAGATGCAAGCGATGAAAATTTAGCTTGGAATTTAGGTCATTTGGTGGTTCATGTGACAGCTTCATCTGAAGAAGCTGCTGCTCTGGCATCTGAAATGGCGCGTGGGGTGGAACTCCACGGCCGTTCTCGAAGCGAAATTCCTTGGGAGAC
>JANQSK010001154.1 GCA_028284105.1 Anaerolineae bacterium | reverse complement strand
GCTGGCAGGAAAAACGAATCGATAAACGAACCCTTTTCTTATTAGGTTTGACTGTTCTGTTTGGCTACATGCTGTTTGAATCTCGTCGCTTTATCGAATATTTTCCACCCATGACGCTACTCTTTGCGGCGTTTGCGATGGCGCCCATTTTGAAGCAGATTTCTTTTAATGGGTGGAGACGGTGGGCAATTACGGCCGTATTACTCCTTCTGCTTGCCTACCCAATCCAACAAACAATTGACGGGAGCAAAGCGTTGGTTAGCAACAGCAAACCAGCCAATTTATACACTGATGCGGCCCTTTGGCTTGCTGAAAATGCACCAGAAGGCAGTCATATCTTCCAAACAGATTGGGATGACTTCACAAGACTTTTCTTCTACAACAGCAATGTGCAATATACGGCTGGTCTCGACCCAACTTTTATGGAGCTTTATGACGAAACCCTTTTCGAAGAATGGGTGGCCCTTACCCAAGGTAAGGTTGACAATCCGAGCCAAAAAATCAACCAGCTATTCGGATCCAGCTTTGTATTTAGCGATCAAAAACACGGCCGTTTTATTGAACAAGCTGAGAATGACCCCAATTTAATCAAGGTTTATGAAGATGAGTTTGCGGTAATTTTTCAAGTCAACGAATAACAATTCTTACAATAAAATATTATCATCAAAAAAGCGCATCGAATTGCGCTTTTTTGTTTCACCATCCGGTATAAAACGGCCTAAATCTCCCTTCTTAACATCTCACAAGTAAATTGTTACCCCTCATTAAGACTTTTGTAATAACTCTATAGTTTCATTGCTCCCGTTACTTTTGTAATTGACATGAGGTTAAAAATTAACTGATAACCTTTGAATTTGTCAATTACCAAGTTAATCACAGAAAGATTTAGCAAATAAATTGAGCGAAGAATCTGTGATTTACAAAATTAAAAAAAGATGCTCACATTCCCGTGGCAAGGTCGGTGAGCATCTCGAGTAGAACAATAGCCATTGGGTGGCCACGTTCATTGCTTATCATGGCAAAATTTCATGTCCGTGTCAATTTTTTATTCCCAATTGCTACTCATGTCATAAGCTTTATAGGAGAGTGAAAAATGGCACAATACCAAACAATTGAGCAGGTTCAAACTTATAAACAAAGTCGTCCACTCAATCCAGATTCTTCATTCGATTTTTTCCAAATCCCCCTCCAAACTCCAGAAAAAGAGCAAACGTTCAAATTCAATCGTGACGCATTTGCCAATTTATCTGCACATGATCAGCGACTTTTTGAACAATATGGCCAGGGTCCGATTGTAGATTTACCCTACGACCGTATTCATCACGCATTTGAAGCGCATGCGTTAGCCAACCCAACCGCCATTGCTGCCGAACATCTCGGAGACTCCATCACCTACGGAGAACTCAATCGACAAGCCAATCGCTTGGCCGATATTTTGACCAAACATGGTGTCACTACTGGGGATAATGTTTCCCTATTTGTAAAACGTTCAATTCCGATGTTGGTTGGCATAATGGCTTCACTGAAAGTTGGAGCCGCGTATGTTCCCCAAGATGTGGGGGTTGCACCTGAGCCCGTTTTGAGCCACGTCATCAAAACAACTCAATCCAAAGTCATTTTGACGCTTTCAAACTTCAAGCATCTCGTTCCTGTTCCTGAAGGTCACATTTGCATTTCAATTGATGAACTAATGCAGGAACCACTTGAAGATGCGTTAGCTTATGATGGCTACTTTGTCCCTCAACAAGAAGTGACCCGCGATAACCACTGCTTTATCTTGTTTACCTCTGGGACTACTGGCAATCCAAATGGTGTACAGGTCACCCATGGCAACGTTTGCAATATTCTGTTGACTGAACCCGGCAATTTAGGTATGCGCCCAGGGCTTCGCGTTGGGCAAATTTTAAGTATCTCATTCGACATGGCCGCTTGGGAAATCTTAGGCGCCTTGGGACATGGCTCAACGCTTGTTATTCGTGGTAAAGAGTTTGCCCCGGTTGTTGAGTCTGTTGATATCATCATCTCCACCCCAACCATTCTGAGCTCATTCAATGCAGAGCAATGCCACCAAGTTGAAACAGTTGCCGTTGCTGGAGAACCTTGCCCTCGCCCATTGGCTGAAAAATGGGGTTCATTCTGCCGCTTCTATAACTCGTGTGGCCCTACAGAAACCACCATTATCAATACAGCCCAACACTTTTCACCGAATTTAGAAACGTTAACGATTGGCGCCCCAACTCCAAATAACACAGTTTATGTATTGGATAAAGATTTAAATCCGCTACCAATCGGGGAAGTTGGTGAAATGTGGGCTGGGGGCGACTGTGTCACCAATGGCTACTTGGCCAATGAAGAGTTAACCAATGTGCGATATGCACCTGACCCATTTTTAGGAAACGGCCGTTTAATGTTTAACACACGTGATCTAGGCCGCTGGAATGAAGACGGGGAGCTTGAAC
>JANQSK010001134.1 GCA_028284105.1 Anaerolineae bacterium | reverse complement strand
AATGGGAGCGGGACTCATCGGGTGCGCCTGTGGCTTGTACAAAAGCCATATCGCCACCGCTGTAGATGTCGTGTAGTGAACTAAGCGCTGGATGAAGTCCAAAAAAGCCATCAAGATCGACTGCTCGACCCTCTCCTGCACGAGACGATGTGTCATCAGGTCTTGGGATGCCTAAAAACTTTCGATGTGCATAATATTCGTCATCACCGTGGGGCACAATCATGTTGAGACCATCCGCACCACCGCGCAAAAAGATACAAACAAGCGTGTCCCCAGCCGGTCCTTTGTGGGGGTCAGCTAGTGAGAAGCGGGGCATCCATGCAGGCAAAGTTTGAAGACCGCCCCCTAACATGAGATTAACGGCCGTTTGCACCCCATCTGCTAAAAATGATCGTCGGGAAACGGCCGCATATTCGTTACAGTGTGTTTGGTTAAGATTTGACATAATGTCTCCTTTGCAAGTAGAGAGAAAAGAGTAGAGAGAAAGAATTGGCTAGGTCCATTGGAAAGCTGGGCTGGCAAGCATCAATGCTGCTGCATCCCTAAACTTGGGGTCATCAAAATCAACGGCCGTTTCGGCACCAAGATACTCTGTAAAAAGCTGGCTTTCTTCGATTGAAAGAGAACGGCCGTAAATGAGCTGAGAGAACAAAGACAATACGTTTGTTGCAGTTTCTGGTTGGCCAGCCGCATTGAGTTGCTCAATGGGGACATCACTATTTGCTAACTCGTTATGTAAAATGGTGAGTGCGAAGTTCCAACGAGGGAGCAGGTTTGATGTCCATGCGGCTGATACGTCAGGATACCCGTTGGGAGGAGGCCAATGAAAAGGAACTTGCCCTAATCGTTGAAGCCAATTTCCCAATTCCCGACCACGCCCCAAGCGAATGTTGATTTGCAGCGCACGTGCTACAGAGACCATGTAGGTAAACGGCCGTTTGAGTTTGGGTGGGGCGGTTGCAAATTCGTCACTAAGAAAAATGACGCGAAGCATAGATTTGATGTCACCATCTGTTTGTGTAAAATTCTGTGCAACCTGGGTCACTAAACTTTGAGGGGACTCATCTGCTACAAAACGGCGCACCAGCTTTGTCGCGATAAAATTGGCCGTTGCAGGATGTGCCAATAGCAGGTCAAGCAGTTGTTTGAGGTCTTGTTCACCTTGGCCTGCTGGGAAGGTTTTACCCAAGATGGTTTTTTCACCATCGTCGTGCAAATCAGCCTCAAATCGGGTGACACCTGTATGGCGGCCTCGTTTCCCCACCGTCCAACCTGTGAGAACACGGGCTGCTTCTTGAATATCTTGTTGGGTGTAGCCGCTGTTGACGCCCATTGTGTGGAGTTCTAGCAACTCACGCGCATAGTTCTCATTAGGCGCTGATTTTTCGTTATGGACATTATCGAGGTAGTAAAGCATGGCGGGACTTTTTGCTGAGGCGTAGAGCAAATCCCGAAACTTGCCTAATGCATCCGGCCGTATAATCTCTCGATCATCCAAAATTTTCAGCATGGGCATGGGCTGAATCTTTCGGACATAGATGTTGAAGTGATCCGACCAAAATTCAACCATTGCCTCATACAGTTGCCGTTTAGAATGAACGGCTCGCAAAAACGTGGATCCGATGAGGTCGAATAGGGCATCTTTTTCTTCTACTTCGACCAATTGGTTTGGATCCATGTGATAGACGGACATGCTGCGCATCATCAGGTCAACGGCCGTATCATCGATCGAATCAGGATTGAGCTGCTCTTCCAGATATTCGGCCGTGCCCATTTGTCGGACACGCTGCAGATCACCGGGTCGTGGTCCAAATCCTGCCCGGTTTAGAATCCGCAGCGCTGGATCATGGGACACGTCAGGTGCCAAGTCCGGAGAGTCCAGTGGAGGTAGTTCATCAGGAAAAGATTGCCGATTGAGCTCATGCCCAACGGCCCCACAAGCCGAGGCGGTTGTGGCAACGGCCGTAATGCCGCCTAATCTTAAAAAGTCGCGTCTTGATAATGCCATGTTGACCTCTTTATCCATAAAGGAATAATGTCTACGAAATGATGATTAGCGAGAGGAGGAAGTCACTCCACCACTCTTTTAAATCTCGCTAACTCCCAACTCTTGCTCACTGACCACCATCACTGGCAATCTTTTGCGTCGTATAGATGAGACTGACGCGCCAACCAGCATCATGCCGACAATGGGTGCAAACACGAACCAGCCGACAAGTGGAAACAAACAGGCAAATTCAAAGACCACAGCCCCTCGGAGTAAATTGGTGAGTTCAGATGTTGGGGAAGCAAGTGGTTTGAGGCGATTGCCTAGCATACGTGCCAAACCTGCAGCGCCAATTGTGCCTAACGCCATCCAAACCCCACCCGCTAAAAAGGCTGAGCCACGAAGAATGCCTGAGCCTGTACTTGAGGCTAAAGCGATCCATAATGCAAAAGCGGCCGTGACGGGGATACCAATAAACAAATTGCGTCCTGGCTTTTCCGCAATTCGGGCTTCAATGCGTTCAGCTGTTTTTGGGAGAAGCAAGTTAATGCCAATTAACAGACCGGGAAGGCTGAGAAGCATGCCAATCAAAATAAAGGTGACGGTGTAAACATCTGCCATGAGAGTAAACCTCCAAATATGTGAAAATCAATAAGTATCTTGAGAAAGAATTGGAAAAATTTTGATTTTCACCGAGTAAATTTCGCATTATTATCATTTCAAGATATGTTCTGAAATTTACATATGTGCGGTGAAAATTCATTTCCTAGACCCTAATGGTTTCAAAAACCCTCAGGGTCTTTTATGAGTCTTCACCGAAGCCATTACTGACCAACATACAGGTCAAATTCCCAAAAGTTGCAATCAGTCTGTAAGAGGTTTGTAAAAAGCACAAGGGCGGGGCAAAATTCAGGCATGAACAATACGCAACAAATTCCTGGATTTCGGACAGTTCCCAAAACGGGTGTGATTTACGTCATGTACAAAGCACGCGAGATGGGATACCACGCGGCTCATCCTGAATGGGCCAATCTTGGGCAAGGCGCACCTGAAACAGGTGACCTGCCCGGTGCACCCCCACGCATTGAATCCGTCACAATTAATCCAGCACAGCACGAATATGGCCCCATCACTGGTGAAAATGAACTGCGCCAGCGGGTGGCAGACATGTACAATGCCCTTTACCGAAAAGGGAAACGCTCCCAATATACGCATGAAAATGTCAGTATTTCAGGGGGTGGCCGTGTTGCCCTTACACGCATTGCTGCAGCCATGGGCAACATTAACATGGGCCATTTTCTTCCGGACTATACGGCTTATGAAGAGCTTTTAAGTGTCTTTAAAGCGTTTATTCCGATTCCGATTTTGCTTGATCCTGATTTGCGTTACCAAGCGCCAACGGATCATTTGAAAAAGGAGATTTTGGGTCGCGGTTTGCGTGCCCTATTGATAAGTAATCCTTGTAACCCAACAGGCCAGCTTGTGGAAGGAGACAAGCTTCAACAATGGGTGCAAATGGCGTCTAACTATCAATTTTCATTGATTTTAGATGAATTTTATTCTCACTACATTTACACAGGTGACGCCAATTCAGAAACACCTGCGATGGTTTCGGCGGCTCAATACATTGAGGATGTTAATAGTGCACCTGTGATTTTGATTGATGGGTTAACTAAAAATTGGCGCTACCCTGGGTGGCGGCTAAGTTGGACGCTCGGCCCTAAAGATGTCATCGATGCGATTGCGTCAGCTGGGTCGTTTTTAGACGGCGGTGCCAATCATCCCCTTCAAGGAAGAGCGTTGTCCTTGCTTGATCCTGAAATGGTGGAAAAACAAGCCTTAGCTACGCAAACTCATTTTCGTAAAAAACGAGATTATGTGGTCGATCGCGTGCGCGAGATGGGGATTTTGATTGAAGCTGAACCGGGCGGCACTTTTTATGTGTGGGCCAATCTATCTCAGCTACCTGAACCGATCAATGATGGGCTGACCTTCTTCCAAGAAGGGCTTAAAGAAAAGGTCATTACAGTGCCTGGAGCGTTTTTTGACGTCAATCCTGAGCGACGCCGATCTTATCGTCGATATCACAACTATTGTCGAATTAGCTTTGGGCCAGAAATGGCACAGCTCGAACGGGGTTTAGACTCTTTAGAGCGTATGATTGCTAAGCATAGGTAAGGGAGTATTTGCCAAAATTTTAGTGGATAAGAAATATTAATAACTTTTTCGATAGGGCACAGATTACACGGAGAAAATCTATGTTATCTGTGCCTTTTTTCAATTTGTTTGCCAAATAAGGTAACAAACACCCAGCAGTAAAGCGATCCTTCGACAGCACTATGTTGCACTTGATGAGGGCTTTGTCCAACCCGTTTCGCTCAGGATGACCCCTAATCCAACTGGTCATCTTGAGCGAAGCGTCCATGCCGGGCAAATCAAAAAAAGCGGTGGCTAGCGAAGCCGAAAGATCGCTGTAACTTAACTCATTCACAACAGTTTCTAGCATACCAAATAGTTTGCCAAACAAGGTAACAGCACCCAACAAAAAAGCGATCCTTCGACAGCACTACGTTGTAATTACTGAGGCTGCGCTCGACCCGTTGTGCTCAGGATGACCATGTGGGTGAAGGTTAGGTTGAATGAGTGAACAGTTTTTGTGAACTGCCTTACTCAACCTGTCCAAATAGGTCGAGTTGGTGAGCGATGAAGACGAGGTTCCCTTCTTTGATTTGCTGATGACGTGTTTGAAGCCAGCTTTCGAGCTTATGGGCATCAACTTCAGGGCGATTTTTGAGAGAGTTTTCAAAATAGCCAAGTATCGTTTGTAAGAAAAAGGCTTCGTCGGCTGGATAACGGCCGTTTACAGGAAACACAACCCAATCAGAGCTACCCGCGGCTGTCACTTGGCCCCCTGCGTTGTTAACGTGGTGGAAAAGGTGACGGCCGCTTTTACTATCTCCTGAAACCACACCATTTGTGACGCGTTCATCCATCGTCTGGTGATACACTTTTTCAACAAGCGCATCAAACGCAGCATCAATCGTGGGTTCAAAAATGGTGCCCCCATCAAAGTTAATTGTGAAATAAAAATGCCCGCCCGAGCGTAACAATGCCAAGATATCGGGCAGTACCGCAGGAATATCCATCAAATCCAAAAAGGCATGTGCCAAAATTAAATCGTATTGCCCCACGTTTTGGGGGTTCTTGATAAAGTCGAGAATGTCTGCAGCTTCAAAGCTGAGTTGGTGCTTGTCGATTAACGGCCGTAATCGCCCTTGACACAGGGCGATGTGGTCAGGATCGTTGTCGATAGCGTGGTAAACGGCCGTTTCGAGTAGACCGTGTGTGTCCAATCGCTCAATCATCGTGCCAATACCTGACCCAATTTCAAGCACGCGGCAGTCGGGCTGGGTGATGATGTTTGACATTGCTTGCCACACTTGTGCATTCAAGGCACGGTCATCAACTGTTTTTTTGGAGGCTAAATATCGAAGAAAAAAATCTTGCATAGGATTTGATAATTTGTAATTCAGTAATTTGTTTTTGGTTTTAATATTGGTCTTTATTTTTGTGATTTACCTAATAATGTCATTGGGTGGTGGTGCACCTTGTTACCAAGCAACTTTAGTCTCCGTCACTTCTTCATAGACAAGTCGATAAGCTTCAATCGTTTGTTCAATATCGTAAAGAGACCGCCCTTTGTCCAGAACAGCCTCATAAAATGCGGTGTGGTTTTCTTGAATGGATTGGATAGCATGAGTCAATGATGCCACCGTAATTTTATTGACAACGACACCGAGATTATGCTTTGAAACATCTTGAGACATGGCAAGTGTGTCAGAAATGATGACGGGTCGTGCTGCCGAGATGGAATCCATCAATGAGTGTGGATACGCTTTGACGACGCCACTATGGGTCGCCAAATTAATGGTTGCAATAACATCTTTGAGTTGTTGATTGACGTCAACAACCTCGTTAATAATTTTCACGCGGTCTGCTAGATGACGGCCGTTTACTTTTGCTACCATCTCTTCATAGAGCTCTCCTCGCCAGAGGAAGATGAGCTTTAAGTTGGGCAGCGAAACGGCCGTATCCAACAGCACGTCTATTCCCTTTTCAACAAAGTGTCGAGGCACCCAAGGGGCTGAGGCAATTAGAAATGGTGCTGCTGGACTTGGCAGCGGGTGAGGTGTGAAGCGACCGGTTTCAATACCCGGTTGAATAAAACGGCCGTTTTGTAATCCCATTTGTTGATAGCGTGATAAGCTGCCCTGATCAAATAGAGTTACAGTGCCCATCTTTGAAAAATACGCTTTATTTAATGATGCTGTGTCTAAACGACTGCTCAGTGAATAAACGACGGGCTTGTTCAGATACCGAAAAACAGGATATGGGAACGGATCGGGGTTATAGACGTGATGAATGTCAAAGTTTGCTTCAAGGCGCCTGAGTTGACGCAGTTGATGAAAGCCAAATAAAAAGCGAGGGATGTAAATGGGACTGGTCGCGTTGGGATTGAAGTAGTTAATACGGCCGTTAAATCGTTGACTCAGACTGGTGATGTCTTGAGAAAGCGCCTCGGCAGAAGGGTGTTTGGGAGGTAGTAAGGGAAGATGATAAAGAACGCGCGTCATTTTATCGCTCGCTCTGTTGACATTTTGCCAAGACTCGCTCATTTTGCCCACCCCAGCGTCCTGCCAACACGTCAAGGAAGGCTAACCAAACGGCCGTTGCCGTTGTGGGTTGGTTTTCAAGACGCAACTTGAGGGCAAGAACGGCCGTGTAGGTCAGCCAAAAAAGCCATAGATGGAGATGCCATCGATAATGGTTGCGAATCACTAAAAAACGATTGCGGGCGATGTAGTAAATGTACAGGGAGCTTCGGAAGCGTGCCGAGCGGTCTGTTTCATGCGTAGCTTTAGCGCGACGCTCCACGGCAGCGAGGAAACCCTGTTTTTTGGCACGTAAACTGAGGTCCGCCATTTCGGTGCTAAAGAAAAAATCGGGATCTAAATAGCCTGCTTTGCGCCACATGGCGGCTTGGGTAAAAGCGGCCGTGCCTGAAACGGTTTCGACGATTTGAATGGGATCCTTGTTTTCAAATCCTCGCACACGAGTTTGAAAATGGAAGGCAGGGTTTTTTCCACCTGCTGAGATGAATTCTTCACCGTCGTCTTC
>JANQSK010001122.1 GCA_028284105.1 Anaerolineae bacterium | reverse complement strand
TATGTTGGTGTTTGTGAAACCACCCTATTTATTTGCAATGATAAATTGATTGGAGCATGGGATTTTGTCGACCAGTTTGGTGAATTTGATGGTGTTATAGATAGTGATGGGCACGGGTCGCATACCGCCTCAACGGCTGGTGGCAATGTTGTTATGGCCACGATGGTGTCGGAGACGGGCTACGCTTATGAACGACAGATTTCTGGTGTGGCACCTCATGCCAATATTATTTCTTATGATGTGTGTGCTGGCAGTTGTTTTTCAACAGCTCTCATAGCAGCTATCGAACAAGCCATTCTAGATGGAGTAGATGTCATAAATTACTCAATTTCAGGGGGCACAAACCCATACAATGAGCCCGTTGAACTTGCCTTTTTATCGGCTAATCAAGCTGGCATTGTTGTTGCAAGCTCTGCGGGAAATAGTGGCCCAACTGCAAGCACAGTCAATCATATTTCACCATGGGTCATGTCAATTGGTGCCAGCACCCATGACCGAGCATTTGAGAATCGACTTTCTCAATTCAGCGGGGGTGAAACAAGTTTGTCTGATCTGGTTGGCAGTGGATTCACGGCCGCTTTTGGCCCCGCACCCATTGTTCATGCTGAAGATTATGGGGATGGGCAATGTTTAAACGCTTTTGAGCCAGGTACTTGGCAAGGTGAAATTGTTGTCTGTGAACGGGGTATGATTTCACGCGTTGCGAAGGGTGAAAACGTATTAATAGGTGGTGCTGGAGGTTTAGTTCTCATCAATACGGCGGCTGAAGGGAACAGTATCAGCAGTGATGACCACTTTTTACCTGCGGTCCACTTAACATTTTCAGATGGGCAGCGACTCGTGAATTGGATGGAGGGTGGGGCGAATCACCAAGCCGCAATTTCTGGTGCTGTTCAAATTGTTGGAGATGGGGATTTGATGGCTGGGTTTAGTTCACGTGGTCCTACGCTGCCATTTGATGTAATCAAACCGGATATTGCAGCCCCGGGAGCAAGCATTTTAGCGGCTTATTACGATGGCAAAGATGATTATGCTTTTTTAGATGGGACGTCGATGGCCTCACCTCATGTTGCTGGTGCGGCAGCATTGTTAAAGTCATTGCGCCCCACATGGTCTCCAGATGAAATTCGTTCAGCTTTGATGATGACGAGCATAACGGCCGTAAACAGTCACACGGGTGCAACCCAAGCGACACCATTTGATACGGGAGCTGGACGGGTTGACGTGGCTAAAGCAAGTCAAGCTGGCTTGCTAATCAGCGAAACGATATCAAACTACCAATCTGTTGACCCATTTCATATTCAAGATTTTGCTAACTTAAACATTCCTTCTATGGCGCATGGACACTGTTTTGAATTCTGTAGCTGGGAAAGAACGTTTCGGAGCGTTTTGGATACATCTGTGACTTGGACAGCAACGGCCGTTTCTGACGATGGTCTTCTATTGAATGTGACGCCGAATGAATTTACGGTGGCTGCTGGAATGACGCAGACGGTGTCTATTACGGCTGATGTAACTCAGTTTTTTGGACCAGGGGGCTGGGGATTTGGCCAGCTGATTCTCACAAGTCCAGAACAACAAACCCTTCATTTGCCAATTGCGGTGAAAGAGTCGATGCATTCAGAGGTGGCAGGGCTTGAGAAAACGGCCGTTCATTTTGCAGAGCCGGGTGAACGAATTACCTATGAAATTACGCTTGATAACTTAGATGCCATAACAACGACAATGACGTTAACTGACACCCTTCCTGCCAATGTGAGCTTTGTGGCCGGCTCTGCATCGGGTGGATTAACTTATGACAGCATGAATCATCACCTTACATGGAGTGGGGAAGTTGGCCCCGGTGAACTCGGATATCAAGGGGAATGGGTGCCCAATTTGGGGTATCAAAATTTAGGACGACTAGATGAACCAGCCCCAGATTTATGCCAACTCTTTTCCGATTGTGATGAAGTATCGGTGCTGTTTGATTTGTCAAATGAAGGGCATAGTTTTCCATTTTTTGGTGAACCATTGTCTGAACTTCATGTGACCTCAAACGGGTATCTGATGGGGCCAGATGGCTTAACGGGTTTGGGCTGCACTGCCTGCCCACAATCTTTTCCAAATCCTGCAGAGCCCAATCAACTTATTGCTGGTCTATGGCGTGATTTAGATATGAGTAATGGTAAAGGGCAATTTTATGCAGGTTATTTGACCGGCCTATTAGAGAATCCTAGCGACGAGGTTTTTTATGTCAACTGGCAGGACGCGGCGCAGTTTAATGACTTTTTCTCCGTTAGTTCAAACGGCGTTGCTATCGTGTTAGATGGACAGTCTGAGCCTGCCGGCCGTATTTACTTTTTATATGATTACATTTTGTCATCCAGCAGCTTGGTGGAAAATGGATTCTCGATTGGGGTTGAAAATCGGTTTGGAAATGTGGGAACGGCCGTTGCCTTTTCAAATTGTAATTTGGCACCGTGTGGTGATGAAGTGGCCATTGGTTCCCCTCCTGGATTCAGAACGACTTATCGGCTCGATCCGGCAATTGTTGCTGGCCCAAATCGAAAAACATTTACTTATGAGGTCATTGTGACTGGTGAAGCGGGAGACTTACTTTCCAATGAGGTGGAAGTGTCCAGTTCTGGTACAGTCAATGTGATGACGGCCGTTTCTGATACCCTCGTTGATTATCGAAGATATTATCCGATCGCAACGCGTAATGAGTAGACCTAAGTGGGCTTTTGTCCCCTTTGGTGCTTCGTGTTAAATTCCCAGATATGAAACCACTCATTGGCACGGACCTCAAGCGATTTTTGAAAAAGTATCGACGTCAAAATAAGCCAACTGTCGAGCTAGCAGCCTTATTGCAAAGTATCGAATATCCAGCCAATGTGGGTTCGATTTTTCGTGTTGCCGATGCGGCCAATTTGAGTGAGTTGGTGCTTTCAGGTATTACGCCTCAACCTCCTCATCCAACAATCGATAAGGTGGGACGGTTTAAAACGACCCGCGTGCCTTGGCGTTATGAACAAGATCCAGTAACGGCCGTTAATCAGCTCAAATCAGATGGCTATCATATGGTTGCTGTGGAGCTTGCAGATACGGCCGTGCCTTACCACCAATACAGCTTCCCTGAAAAAACTTGCCTTGTTGTTGGACACGAAGATCACGGGGTGACCAAAGCCACTTTAGCCGCTTGTGATGGAGCCGTCTTTTTACCCATGTATGGTAAAGGGCTTTCAATGAATGTACACGTCGCTCTCAGTATCGTGATTTATCACATTTTGCATCAAGGTGAATAAAAGCAGCCCTAATCGCTTCTTCCATAAAATAAATGAAAATTCGGTTTGGCGAGGTTCAATCCCCGTCACAACCTTCTCAAATAGATGCTAGTTGGCAAAGAATTCATTCTCCTAAAAATTCAATTGGATTCCTAATTGCAGGGTTTGTTGGATTACTCATCCCATTTGTTTTTGTCACAATCCTTGTTATCGTTTCGCTATTTGGGACTCAACCTAAGACGAATGAGACACTTTCATGGGGCGCGGTTATTCTCGCGTTTGTTGTGTTTATCCCTGCTCATGAACTGCTGCACGTGATTTGTTATCCTAATTGGCAAAGCTCTGAGAATGTCATATTAACAGTTGTGCCAAAGAAAGTGCGGATCGGCATATATTATGAAGGATGCATGACGCGTAACCGATGGATGTTTATGCGTTTATTCCCATTTGTGGTCATGTCATTGTTGCCATTGTTGGCCCTATCTTTATTCCAGTTCGTCTCAGTTTCTTATGCGTTAAATGTGTTCCTTCAAGTGTTGATGCTGGCTAATGGCATTGGGTCAGGGGGGGATTTAATTGCTGTATTGATTGTGAAAAGGCAGGTTCCACCTCAATCTCAAATATGCTTTAAAGACGGTTTAGCGTACTGGCACCCATAAAGATATTCTCAAATTCTAAATATGATGATTGACGCGTAATCTTCTCAATTGTAGAATTGCATACGTATGCAATAGCGTGAAACAGCTTTGTTTTGCGCAAAATTTCATTGGAACAATAAAAAACCTACAATAATTGGAGTTTGAAATGTCTCACCCTAAGGTATCCCCAGAAGAAATGGAAGAGCGCGTTATTCGCTTTACTGATTACACAAAGGAAAAAGCGATTCCACTCATGTTTATTGATAGCTTGATTCCAGGTCATCATCGTTTGAACTATGCAGTCGTCGGTGACACGGCGAGTGAAAATCCTGACTATGAAGTGATGATGTCGCATCCACATAAATTCCAAATTGGGATGTTTAAAGCAATGCCCAATGGAAACGGCCCCGCTTATCATACGCACGATTATGTTGAAATTTTTCTCCCACTTGAAGGGAAATGGCGCTTTTACTACGGTAATGATCCAGACGGTGAGCCTGAAGGGGAAATCTTTTTGGAAAAATGGGATTTGATTTCATTTCCTCCTGGGTTGTATCGTGGGTTTGAAAATATTAGTGATGAACCTGCATGGTGCTTTGCGGTACTGGAGCAACACACTGTGTTTGAAGGCAAAGATCCCTATTGGTCTCCAAAAGTGATTCGCAAAGCGATGGAAAATGGATTCAAATCAGATGATAACGGCCGTATGATCAAGCCAGATAACTTTGACCAATTAAATGCCGAAATGTTAGAGAAGATGTACAACGCTTAAAACGTAAGCAAAGCTGGAGGAAATATGAAACAAAGCACAAAGCGAATTCTAACCACTCATGTTGGTAGTATGCCTAGACCTCAAGAAGTGGTCGATTTTTTGTTCGCTGAGGATCAAGGTGCGCTATCTAGTGAACAGCGTGCAAAATATGATGAAGAGATGACGCGGAATGTGTCAGATGTCGTAGCTGCACAAAAGCGCTCAGGTGTCGATATTCCTAGTGATGGTGAGATGAGCAAAATCAGCTATGCGACCTACATTCGCCATCGACTGACAGGATTCGAAATTGGGGAAGCACCTCGCGCAACGCCTAAAGATTTAGATGACTTTCCAGAGTATCGCGATCGACTGGCAAATGCTGGTGGAACCCCAAAATATCATCGTCCCATTTGTCGTGGCCCGATAGAGTTCAAAGATATTGAGCCACTCAAAAAAGATATTGCTAATTTAAAAGCGGCATTGGCTGAACACGGCGTTGAAGAAGGGTTCATGAATGCAGCTTCACCAGGTGTTGTCGCTGTGTTCCAGCCGAATGAATATTACGAAACGCATGAAGCGTATTTGGAAGCATTGGCGAATGTCATGAAAACGGAGTTTGAAACCATTGCAGAATCAGGCTTGTTGTTGCAAGTTGATTGCCCTGATCTTGCGATGGGGCGCCATATTAAATTCCGCGATGAAGATGACGACACATTTCTAAAAAATGCTGAAATGCAGATCGAAGCATTGAACTATGCTCTAGAAAATGTGCCTTCAGAACAGATTCGCATGCACCTTTGCTGGGGCAACTATGAGGGACCGCATCATCACGATGTTAAATTAGAAAAAATTATGCCAATTGTGATGAAGGCGAAACCACAGGCTATTCAGTTTGAAGCGTCAAATCCTCGACATGCGCATGAGTGGCGCATTTGGTCAGAAGCAGACATTCCTGAGGATAAGATCTTAATTCCGGGCGTGTTGGATACAACGACTAATTTTGTAGAGCATCCTGAACTTGTTGCTGAACGCATTATGCGTTTTGTGGATATTGTTGGACCTGAGCGCGTGATTGCTGGAACGGACTGTGGCTTTGGCACTTTTGCTGGCTT
>JANQSK010001097.1 GCA_028284105.1 Anaerolineae bacterium | reverse complement strand
GTCTAGTCGCTCATGTTCAGGCCAGCTAATTTCTATTTCTTGGGCTGAAACGGCCGTTGCTGACACGCTCTCTAAGTTTAAACCTTGTCCGGCTGGATTAATACGGCCGTTGTTATTGCCTCGGCTGTCCCCACTCTCTACGGCTTCAACACGAGCCCCCGCTTCGACACCGCGCCCTGTTTCATTGGTTACTGTGAAATACACACCAGAATATTTACAACCCGCTATGCCATGTGAATAGTTACACATCAGCTCCAACTTGTAATAGGGATATCCTTGGGCAAGTTCTTTTTCAAAAAGGGGTGTTTGCATCCAATGAACAGATGAAAGCTGTTGATTCCAAGGGTTCCACACTTCTTCCCATGGACCATCTGGCGAGTCGCTGGCAAAAATGGTGGCATCAAGCTCAACCAAGCTACGACTCACTTGCCACATTTGGAACAAAATGACAGGCTGGCTCGCATCGGCCTCAATGACTTGGCTCATACGATGCTCTTCATTGTAAGCCGCTTTGGGTGTACCAATCCGAGCGGAGGTACCTTCTGTTTCATCAGGGGTGGGGTTGGTATTCTTTTGACTTAATCCCCAAGCGTCCGTAATTTCCCAGCCATCATGACTGGCTGTTAAATTGGTGTCATCTCGAAACCACGGATTAATAATTAAGTTGTCATCTGCTAACGGATCAGCTTCTTCTGCAAATACGAAGGGTACTTCTATCGTGAGCAGAAGAAGTATCAGGAGGTAAAAGATGCTTCTCTGCTTTGTCATGTTACATTCCAGGGAGTGAGAGGATGAGACGGCCGTATCGTCTAGCGAGCTGTAAATTCAAATCTCGCTTCTGCTGGGATTGCAACCACGCAATTGGTGCTAAAACGAGTCGAACAATTGACGCTATCAACAAAATCACTTTGTATATGAATCCAGCAAATGGCCCATAATGTTTACGGAAATATTTCAGCTTGCCTAAATAAAGTTGCAAAAACATATCCATCGCAACTTGTTTTGAGCTTTGGCCACCCAGATGAATGACTTTTGAGGATGGCACATAGTACAGCTTCCAACCCGCTTTCTGGAGTCTAAAGCAGAGATCCACTTCTTCTGAGTACATGAAGTAATCCCCATCTAAAAAGCCAATTTGGTCTAATATCGATTTACGCACCATCAATGAGGCACCCATTAGCACATCAACTTCACGATTCTTGCTCATATCCCAGCTAGTCATATCGTAACGGCCGTATGGCTTTATCGAATCAAAGTGCATCAACCGCCAAAGCTCACGTCCCAATTGGGGACGAGGATGGCAAGAGGGTTGTAAAGATTCATCAGGGTTAAGCAATCGTGAGCCAGCAGCCCCAGCGTCAGGTGTCACATCAAGAAAATCAATCAAATCTTGCAGGGCATTGGGCTTTACAACGGTATCTGGGTTTAGTAAAAGCACATATTCCCCAACACAAAGCGGCACAGCCAAATTATTCCCTTGCGCAAATCCTAAATTTTCCTTGCTCTCAATAAGCCGCGCCTGTGGGAATCGGCTTTTCACCATCTCAGCACTACCATCGGTGGAGGCATTATCTACTAAAATCAATTCAAATAGATCTGTTGGTGGATATTGATAGACAGATTCCAAACAGTCTGCAAGGATGTCTCGTGTGTTCCAGCTAACGACAATAATCGAGAGTTTCATGGTGGCCCTATAAGCTCCAATCGTTATCTTTTTCGTATCCAAGCTCAATCAACTGCTGCCCAGCCACTTCTTTGAATCGGGCAATATGGTCAGGCTTCATATAGTTTTTCCAGTCGCCGGTGATCCCTTTACGGAAGTGGGAGTTGTTATTTTCTTGGCCCGGTTTACGGCCGTTTTCCCAAATGCGTTTCCCCATAGACAAACGTTCAAATCGATTGCGCTCCACAATGACATCAGCCAAAGACTCAACGTTCTTTTCAATGCCGATGTGGCGAAGCACTTTCGCAAAGTTGGGCACGGGATTCCCTAATAGCTCCTCATAGCGCATAAACAGAGCACCTGAGTTGGAATTCAGCCATCCTAATGTCAAATTGATCATCGAATCGGTTCCAGGAAGATCTTCTCGCCCTTCAATGCAAAGCATAAGCAGTTCATCAACTGTCATCTTCTGAATGCGTTCATGCCAAGAGTGGCGCGTGCTCCGTTTAACATGAAACATTCTAGATATCAACTGATCACGTGGGTCACGAATCATCAATATTGTTCGAATGCCATTGCGATCAAGAATCCCTTTTAGGTTATCCGTGTAGATGTCATGACCATGCACAACATACCCTGGAATCACCGTATGGTACTTTTCTAAATCGCCGTTGAAGTTGCCAACATGCAGATACCCAGGCAAAGACGAAATCATTTTGTACATCCATGTCGTCCCTGTCTTGGGGCTACCATTAACCAATACTTTGGCATTTTGAGCTTCAGAAACGCTCAACTGATGTTTGTAGTAAACCCAGTTGTATTTAAATTCTTCACCTGCAACGCTTATCAATCGACCTAGCATAGATCACCTGTTTCTTTGTTGTTAGTTTTCACTGTCTCTGTGTCAGTTTGTCAGTTCAAAACGCGTCGACAATCTGTAAGCAACCTCTCGCTCAATTTGCGGGAAGCCACTAGTGTTTTGACAAACTTCTTTTGCCGGACAAATCGATGCCGCCTTTTTGTCAAAACCTCAGGTTCCGTGACTCAAATCTATCCAGCAATCTTTGTTAGACGGAACATTAGTCAATCGGATTACCTGCTAAATAAATTTGTTCAATGGCAACAAGTGCGCCCCAGAACATCCAAGCGAGCCCACTTGCCCTTAAACCTGTAATCCCAATGTTGTAATAAAAAGGTATAACCCAGTCGCCAAGCATGCCTGCAAAAACAGAGGCCACTAGACCAGCCAATGACGCCACAATAAAAGCGTGGGCAAAGCCACCTCGCGGAACGATTTTGAGTAGCTTGTATCCCTGTTGCCAAATGGCAAACACCACCCAAAAGAAAAAGAGCAGGCCTAAATATCCCGTCTGGGCTAATAAATCGATGTAATTATTATGGGAGTTAAATTCCACATAAAACCCCAAAATATTAAATAATGGCGTGTAAAAGTAATAGTTTGAAGGCCCTACACCCAAAAGCGGGTTGACGTTGATAATTTCAAACATCACGCGCCAGGCGTCCAACCGAGAAATTGTGCTGTATTCATTGTCACCCGCCACAAGGCCATAAACGATGGACCATTGTGAAACAATACCAGCCCCTGCAGCAACCGAAAGCGGAATAGCTGCTTTCGGTGCACCAATCCAAACGAGCGCGACGACAGCAACAACAGGAGGCACCCATCCCGATACCCATTGGCGATTCACTAAAATGCCAAAATAAAGAATGGCACCACAAACGGCACCGCATAAGAGTCGGCCCCAAATGGGCAGCTTGCGATTAAACAACGCCATGCTTAAGGACATACAGGTTGTCCACACCCAGAACAAGCTCCCACTGGTCGCTCGTATGCTATAGAAAGAGCGGATAAAGCGGCGGCCAAATGGCACCAACGAAAGGAAGGCAAATGCTCCCGCAAAAAACAAAAAGGTATAGACCATCCATTTAAGCCAGCGAATGTCTCTAATCAAGTTCGCCGTCAACAAAAAGGCCATAAATGAACACAAATAGATGAGCGAACCACCAATTTGGGTCACAATGGGCGCACCGCGAACGGGAAACCAAGGGAGTTGACCAATGGATAATGAGAGAATTACTAGGATGGCAAAGTAAAGTACGGCCGTTACGCTTGGAGCAGAGACAAATTTTAGCTCTTTATCGAGAGCAATCATCTTAAACAGCCAAACAAACGTCAACACAATGTACATCAGTGCCGCGAATCCAATCACTGGCACCGTACTGATCAACAGCATCCCAGCCGTTGTTAACGCTAAAAATCCTAGCTGAGGCCATTTTAAAAGCACAAAAAAGCCAATAAATCCAACTGGTAGAACCATCACCAACATGCGCAGTTGGTTTGGCAACAGCATAACGAGCACAGGACTAATAACAAGCACGCCAATAATGAGCGCAACTTGAATCCAGCGCAAACGCAATGCGTCTCGCTCGAGCAAGCTCAAATTTACCGTTCTTGTTTCATACGAAGACAACTTATTGCCCTTCCAATTCGCTCATCTGCATACCGATTTTGTTGCGTAAATACGCTTCAATACGATCAATGATATGGATGATGTTGTATTCCTTTCTTACGAACTTTTGACCATTTTCTGCCAAGGTCGTTATTAAGTTAGGATCATTCAAAATTAATTTGATATGGGATGCTAATTCTTCAGCGTTTCCTGGTTGAAAAGCCAGACCCGTCTCTAGGTGATCTAGCACTTCACCACTGCCACCAATGGGCGTCCCAATCATCAGCATCCCTTTCGCCATCGCTTCTAACATGACGGAGGCGAGGGGTTCTGACCATTCAGATGGCAATATAAACACATCATACTCATCAAGCACATTCGCCCATTCAGTGATCGAAACGGGTTCCCTGAATTTGACAGTCTCTTGTAAATTGGCATCTGCGACTTGTTGGACAAGCTGCTCTTTGTAGGAAGCCATCCCCCCACCCATGATGGTACATTCAATTGAATCGAGGGAGGTCACTTTTTGGAGGAGCGCGAACGCCTCAACAACGGTGTGAAACCCTTTTGTTGGATCTAAACGACCAGCTGTTAGGCAACGCAACGGCCGTTTATTTAAATCCACCGTTCGCACATCTCCCCTAAACATCTCAACATCAATCCCATTTGGAATGGATGTCGCAGAAGAGGGAATCAATTGATCATTCACTAAACGATCCCGCACATATTGACTCACGGTGATTACGTTTGAGTACGTCAATGGAACAGGCTTACCTTCTTGAGCCAGCTGCCGTAAAGCAATTGGTGCGAGCAATCGCTTGATAAGTGTGTTTAAACCACTGTTTGGAAATGAACGCCAATATAAATCGTACTCATCCGGCATTTCGGGTAAGTAATTAGCAAAATAATACACAGCTTTACCGAGCTGTTCAGCCACTTGAAACACAAGTCTTGGTAACCCGTGTCCATGCCAAATGAAAATCACGTCCGGTTTGAATGTGTTGTTAATCTCATGCAGTCGAGCAACCGCTTTGTTCTCACGATCACGTCGCCCCACAAAAAACTGCTGCATAGCGGAGGTCGAAATATTCCAATCTGGATCAATCACCAAGTCCCGATGGACGGGATAAGGTTTTACCTCATCTCCATCGACATATTGACTGGTTAGCACAGCGACTTGATGCCCTCGAGCATGCAAACCGTCTGCCACCTGCTCACATAAACGCATATACCCCCAGCCAAGGTTGCAGGGGGTGTAGTACGCCGTAATAAACAGGACTTTCATCTTCCCATCGATCATTCAACATACCCCAAGTCGCGTAAGCGATTGATGACGTTTTTGTCGAGTGTGGGTTCAGCGATCTTCTCATCTGGTTTAGATGCTTCCACTTTGGCAAGATGCGCATCGACGTGGGATTGAAAATATTTAGCCTCTGATGGGAAATCAGCCACGACGTTTTTGAGTTCTTTGGGATCAGCTAGCAAATCATAAAGATGTGGCTCATTTGGCTTTTCACTATCCCAAATATATTTAAATGCTTCTGTTCTGATGGCAACGACATGATTCTCTTCTCGCCATCGCTCGCTGATTGAAACGGGCTGATCATAGGCAGAAGGGTTCCCATTCCACAGGGGCGCAAAACTGCTCCCTTCAGTTCTTTCCGGAATGGCTAAGTTACACAAATCAAGAACGGTTGGCATAATGTCGAGAGTGCGCACCTGTTGGTTAATCACTTTGCCTTCTGTTTGACCAGGTAGCTGCATCAGCATAGGCACTTTCAAGATTTCATCATACAAATTGATTTCGACATGCCCCCAATAGCCTCGTTCCATAAATTCTTCACCGTGATCAGACACAATGATGATAATGGTGTCGTCACTCAATGGAGAGTTTTCAAGCCAGTTCAATAAACGGCCGATTTCAGCATCGGTGTATTGAATCGCTTTTTCATACAAATCGATATAATGGGCCTTTTGAGCGTCGGAAATAGAGGCTCCATTCCAATTGACTTCGTGTAAATGGACTAAATCTTCCCAAGCTTGGGCAATATCTTCTGACTTGGTCAGCTTATCTTCTAAATGGTAAGGCCAATGCACATCCATAAAGTGTGCCCAAGCAAAGAATGGGCCATTGGTTAATGACAGCCAATCAATCACGCTATCCACGAGCACTTCTGCAGGCTCATATACCTTCGCTGGTCGCATGTTTTGTCCAAACGCTAACGCAAGTTGATGAAACAGCGGATTACGAAGCAGGGTTTGTCCCCCCTTCATTTTGCGTACAAAGTTGTCTTTCTCATTGGGAACAAGATCGATAAATTGCTCAAACCCCTGATCATAGGCAAAGGTTTTGCTAAGAAGGGGTGAGGTTGAAAATCCGGCTGTTTTGTACCCTTGGATAGTCATCGTGCTAATCGGAGACGGCCGTTCCTCTGAGAGTGGTCCTAAACAGCCACCATACATCGAGGCATACGTTGATGTCATCATCACCGGAAAGGCAGCTTGTGTCCAAGAGCCTCCCGTGACGGCTTGGGTAAACCGCATCGACTTTTCAGCAAATGCATCCATATGAGGGCTAATTGGTTTAGGATGTCCATAGCAACCAAGCCAATCAGCGCGAAGGGTATCTATTGTGAGTAAGAGAACATTGGGATGTTTCATATAGGTAATTGGGTAATTGGGTAATTGGGTAATTGGGCAGTACAGCCAACCACTTAATTACCATTTACTAATTTCGATTATTCTTTTGGTGGCGGGATATGCTCTTGCATCCACGCCCACATTTTTGCGATGCCACTATCGAGGCTGACTTTGGGTGACCATCCGAGCTGCTGTTCAGCTTGCTGGGTGTCTAAGACAATGTTTGGGGCATCAAAATCGCGTGCTTCTTTAAAGTCCAATATGGCGGTTCGATCAACCCCCTTTTCAATCGCCTTGATAAGATCGATTAAAGAGATGGATTGTCCACCACCGATGTTAAAAATGCGGTTTTCAGTTAACGGCCGTTGAGCCGCCAACAAAAGCGCATCTACTAAATCAGTAATGTAAAAATAATCACGCGTTACGGAACCATCTCCCCAAATTGTGATAGGAAGACCATTGGCAACGCGATAGGTAAATACGGCGGGTGCCCCTTGCCGTCCCAATGGATTTTGACGAGGACCATAAGGCACAGACGGCCGTAAAATTGCATAGTCTAAGCCGTGTAAATGTCGAAACATCTGCAAATATTTTTCAACGGCTAGTTTCGATACCCCATAGGCATTCAAAGGGTTACTCTCATGGGATTCAGGAATGGGTAACTGTTTAGCTGGCCCATAAATCGTGCCGCCTGATGAAGTAAAAACGAGTCGTTTTACTTGTGCCTTACAGCACGCCTCCATAAGCGCCATCGATGGAATCATATTCGCTTGTACATCCGCGATTGGGTCACGATTGGCTACTTCATGAATGGCTGTGGTGGTCCAGAGTAAATGAAAAACAATGTCTACTCCGTCTAAGGCTTCTTCGACCAATGATTCTTGTGTTAAATCCCCGCGAAACTGCTGAACTTTTTCAGGTACTGCTCCAAAACGACGTTGTTCGTATTTATGCAAAATGGAGACTTCCCAATCGTCTGCAACGAGACGATCTACCAGATGAGAACCGATAAATCCGTTCCCACCAACTACCAGTGCTTTCATTTTTTGCATACCTCTTAGTGTGAAATGAAGACCTTAATACCTGACTTACAGGGTAAATACAAGCGACGAAACTATTTTGGGGCTAAGATAATGGACAGGCTGAATCGAAAAAAACACTCTGATGGTCACCCTGAGCGCAGCAAAGCGGAGTCGAAGGGTCGCTGCTGCTTCTACCCATATTGAAATTCAATTGGCATAAGATTTAGCTTGCCTGAAACAGCTATTATTCACATAGGCTACAGCGATCTTTCAACTTCGCTAGCCAACGTCACATTAGAAAAAAATCTATTGTCGCTCCGCTCAAGATGACCGATTATCTCAAATCATGAATTACTATTTCACTTTAGAAGGTGACTAATTTCATGCCCCCTATTCAATCTCAAGGTTTTCCCAATCAGAAACAAACCAT
>JANQSK010001086.1 GCA_028284105.1 Anaerolineae bacterium | reverse complement strand
TCGCTTCACCTCGTGTGGTGTTGTCCCCCAAAAAGATGAAGTTCGGTTGTTCATAAGGGTCGGGTAAGCTAAAAGGGGGATCTGGATTATCCGAATAATCTCGAACAGCACCCGTCAAGGTTGTCATTCCGGGCGCTTTCAACGTGTAGGTGCTGTTTATAATTTCTAACTCATAGGTTGTTTCAGACGTTGTGTCAAAAGTAACTGATTCAGCCACCTTAAAAAGATTAACTCCATTCCCTTCTCGGGCATAGACAAGATTTTCATGGAATCCAATTTCAATCCCAACTGCATTTTTATCCAGTAAAATAACTGAATAGCCTGAACGCTCTTGGTCGGTGTGAGCCTCTTCTTCAATGCGAACAGTGAAGGTAAGTGAAAAGCCATTAGTAGCATCGTGGGTCTCAGAATCGTTTGGATCGACACCATATCCAGCATAATCACCGCGAGCTGCCGTGGAATCAAGCTCGGTAGCCCCATTTGTATAGGTTTGAGTTGAAGATGAGGCAGTGAACCCTTCGCCATAGGAAGCGTAGCTCATGGCTTGGTCAGCGGGTAAATTACCCTGAGTGGCGTCATAAAGAACGGTGGTGTTAGCATTTACGGCCGTTGATGCCGGACGAATCAAAGATAAAAAGCCAAGAATTCCAATAAATAAAAATACAAATACAGAAAATTTTGCATCCAAATGTTTCATAAATGAAGTCACCTCTACAATGTGGTCGGTTCAATGATAGAGAGCGACACTTGCGATGTTAGTTACGTTAAAGCACGCCGCATTACTTCGACATCTGGTGTGACACCTGTCCAAATTTCAAAGGCGATTGCGCCTTGCCAAATTAGCATACCAAGCCCATTCGCGACCTGACAGCCTGCAGATTCCGCTTGGGTCATGAGTCTTGTTTGCTGGGGGTTGTACACGAGGTCATAGACAAAACTATCAGCAGGAAATGGGATATTGTCAGGCCAGATGGAGCTTTCAACGTTGGGGGACATCCCGAGTGGCGTTGTGTTGACAATCAACGGTGCCTGACAGGATTGACTGACTTCTGAGAGCTGCTGAAGTGGAGCGGATAACAAGATATTTTCTGGCACAAAGGAGGCAATTGAATCAATAAGCGCTTGGGTTTGCTCTTCGCGGCGACTGAGAATAAAGATGCGCTTGGCTCCCGCTTTGGCTAAGCCATAAACGATGGCTCTCGCTGAGCCCCCAGCCCCTAAAACAAGACAATCACGCCCTTTTACTTGGACATTTAATTGTTCTAAGTCGGCTAAAAAACCAGCCCAATCGGTGTTGAAACCGGAGAGGAAAGGTGCTTTTCCTTCTTCTAATTCAATCTTGATGGTGTTAACGGCACCAATGGCTTTTGCACCATCTTCAATTTTGTTGAGAACAGGCATGACTGCTTGTTTATGAGGAATAGTCACGTTGACCCCACGAAACCCAAGCGCAGGTAAACCTTGAACGGCCGTTTCCACCAAATCGGGTCGAACAGGAAGCGCCATATACACCCAGTTGAGGTTTGCGGCTTGGGCAGCCGCATTGTGCATCGCAGGGCTGAAACTGTGGGAGACAGGCCAGCCTAACAGTCCGATAAGTTGAGTTTTGCCATTGATAGTCATAATTTACCGTTATTCACGATTGTCTGAATTGGAATCAAAAAAGGGTAACTTGGCTTCCCCACGAAGCTGTTTAAATACAAAGGGGACTCGTAGGTGATGGCCTGGAGAAAGAAGTGGAAGTTCATCTTCAGCAAAATAAGCAACGTCCGTTACTTCTTCATTTCCCTTGGGTTGCCAATTCTCTGTTTCGATTAAAAAGACGGCGTGATAAAAATGGATCTTTTTTTTGCTGTGCCAAAGCCGAGAATCAAAGATGCCTAATAGCTGTGTTGCGGTGCCGTGGATGCCAGCTTCCTCCCACAGTTCGCGAACGGCCGTTTCTGCAAGCGTCTCGCCTGGATCCGTGATCCCGCCAGGCATCGCCCACAATCCATCATCCCCACGTTGAATGAGTAAGATTTTGTCATCTTTCATCACAACGGCTTCCCCAGATGCCATGGGACCAACAGCGAAGTGGTTTGCTTGAAAATGGGTAAGGGTATCTTGGGGGGATTTGTTATCAAGAACGGCCGTTAACCGTGCTGCGGCTGCCAATACACCCTCAAATCGTTCTTTGTCATGAGGAGATTGAGCAAAATTGAGCCCAAAGGCTGCAATCGTACGAAGCTCTAAAGCAATAGCCTGAAGTTCATCATTCATGTTTTTTGAGCGGGAAGCTAGCGGTCGCTACTCTCTTCTCTTTTCTCTTTTCTTTAGCTGCTACTCAACCCATTCCATCTCAGCACCAAGCGCTTGCATCGACTCTACAAACCCTGGGAAACTGTCCTCAACGCAGTTGGCATCATGAATCAATGTCATGCCGTGGGTGACTAAACCTGCCACGGCCAAAGACATACCTAGACGGTGATCATCATGACTGTCAACCTCAGCGCTATAGAGGCGTGATGGTCCACTAACGGTGAACCCGTCTGGCTTTTCGCTAATTTGGACGCCTAATTTGCGCAATTCACCGGCTAATATGCTAATGCGATCGACTTCTTTAACGCGAAGCTCTTGCGCATCTGAGACTGTGCTATCACCCGCTGCCTGCGTTGCGGCAACTGACCAGATAGGGAGTTCGTCAATCCCCCGAACGACGGTGCCACCGGAAACGGCCGTTGTGTGAAGCTCATCAAATTTAACTGTGACGTCAGCCACCCATTCGCGACCTGCCTCCCGTTTATTCGCTACAGAAATTTGAGCCCCCATACTTTCTAGCATCGACAAAATGCCTGTGCGCGTTTCATTCATTCCGACACCATTTAACGTGATTTCGGAATGAGGCACAATGGTCGCTGCAACAATCGGAAAGGCCGCTGATGATGGGTCGCTAGGAACCGTTAAATCTAATGGTTTGAGGGAAATTGGAGGGGCCATTTGCACGGTGCCATCTCCCCACTGGATATCAACACCCATTGCCGAAAGCATTCTCTCAGTATGATCACGGGATGGTCCTGCTTCAATGATCGTTGTTTCACCTTTTGCAAAGAGTCCCGCAAGCAAAACAGCACTTTTGACCTGAGCTGAGGCAACCGTCATTTCATAATGAATCGACTGAATAGTGGATGGTGAAACGGTCAATGGCGCTTTGCCATCAGTAGACTCAATATTGACGCCCATATCTGAAAGTGGATCAGTAATGCGGGCCATTGGGCGCTTTCGTAACTGGTCACTCCCATCCAAAATAGATGTAAATGTTTGCCCTGCCATGATGCCTGCTACCAATCGAATAAAAGTGCCGGCATTCTTGCAGTTGATAGGTTTGCCAGGCGATTTTAAACCGCGTAACCCTTGCCCTTCGATGGTTAAATCCCATGCTTGGTGTGACTTTTTATCGACGGCAATCGGCACGCCCATCGCTTGAAAACCTTCCAAAGTGGCAATGGTGTCCCCAGCAGGTAGCCAATCCCGGATGATGCTCGTGCCTTCTGCAATTGAAGCCAACATGATCGCGCGATGGCTGATTGATTTATCTCCAGGCACAGTAATCGTACCGCGCAGTGGTGTTTTTTGTGGTCGAATAAGAATTTTTCGTGTCATATCTTCCCTGATTGGTGTGGGCGTGTGGGGATTTGTTTCGTTGAAAGGAATATGTGTCGCGAATGAAACATTAATGAAGTGCCAGCATGATTTAATAGATGACACTTCATTCTAAATTGTTATCTGCGAAGCCGCCTCATGTTGCGAACGATTTTCTGAGTTTTCTTATCGGGTCGATTGGGATCGAGTCGAGCAACCTGTGGGCGATCTTTCTTTTTAGCTTCGGCCAGCGCATGATGAATGATCATCACGTTATTTTGGCGCATGAACGCCTCATGACTTTGCTCAGGAACGGCCGTTTTCTTTTCCAACATCCGTTCTTTCAAATCACCAATCTCATCAGCGGGCAAATAAGCGGCCGTTGTGCTGAACTCAAGTTGATCTTGAACCTGCACTAAGCGAGTCAAAATAACTTCACCAATTTCGACATTGCCGCGCCCAGAAGCCTCAAATACTTCAAACTGCTCACCGCTGAAAAAGTCGGCTAGCGTCAAATTTTGTCCTTCGTAAGCCAAAAGCTCATAAGCCCCAGACGGGGGTGCAGTCTTCCAACCATCAATCACTTTTTGCTGGGCGGTCGAGAGATTTTCACGCTCTTGCTCATAATAAAGTTCAATCAGCCGTTTTGAATCTTCAGCTTCGGGTTGATAATCGAAAACAAACCAATCAAAGAAGCGAAGCGCCTCATCTTGGCTCATTTCTTCCGCGTTATCAAGCTCGTATAGATTGTTCCAATAATAGGGGAGCGCTTTTGCAAAATCTTCGGCAAACTCATCATTTCTAGCAAACTTGAGAAGATCTCGCCGTACAAAACCGACGGCATCCGCCATGGCTCGCTTTTCTTGCTCAGCGGCCTGGTCGATTTTCATGTGGCATTGCTTGTACTTTTTCCCGCTACCGCAATAGCAAGGTTGATTTCGTCCAGGTTTATTCATAATCTTATCCATATAACCCATTTAGCTTATCAAAGAGAAGCCAAAATCGGTTTTAACTCACTTAGTGTGGTAATTGTAAAATCTGGCACGACCCCATCCAAATCATAATCTAAGTGTGGTGGGTCGATCCAAACGCTTGTCATGCCAGCATCATTGGCCCCAATAATATCATTGCCCGGTCGGTCACCCACAAAAACGGCTTCCTGTGGTGCTACCTCCAACATGGATAATGCTTTATTGTATATATTGGGATGAGGTTTCATATAGCCTGTATCACCCGAGGTAATTCGGGCATCAAAATAGCGAAGCAAATCATATGCTTCTAATTCAATATCCCGCATCCACATCGGCTGCATAGAATTGGTAATCAACCCTATTTTGTAATTGTTTTCTTGAAGAAAGGTTAATACATCATGGGTGTCGGCATACGGCTCAATGCCTGGGACAGGTTCCCAATCATAAGCAACAAGCACATCTTGTAAATTAATGGTTGAAAGGTCTACTTTAGCCGCGGCTAAAGTTTGTTCAACAACCTTCCCAAAGTTCACCCCCGCCCAAACTTTTTTTGCTTCCCCCCAACTGTCAATGACGATATCTTGATAGAGTGCAAAAAAATCATCAGCAGAAGGCATTTGATGCCCTTTATTGACCAAGAAGCTGCGCATATTCAAAACATGCTTTCGGCTAATTACACCTGAGCGAACTGTTTTTTTAGACCAGTCGATCAAGGTATCATCTAAATCAAATAGGACTGCTTTAATAGGATTTGGGGTCGACACTCATTTCTCCATTCGTAAAAACAAAATATGTTAGAAGTATAACGCAGTTAACTCTAAATAGCCTTTGGTGCTTTGGCAACCCTATTTTCGTGAATTAATATCAAAACGCGGATTTTCTAGAGTCAGCAGAATGCTTTTCATGCTTTAGAAACCCTAGGAATCCGCGCTTTATTGATAATAGGCTAATGAGCTCTGTTAACTTATTCTGTTTGACCTGCTAATCGATCGATTAACAAGATGGCGCCAAACCCCACGATTGCCAGCAGTAAAGCGAGACCGAATTCCGTTAACCCTGTGCTAGAGCCAAAGTTAGGGAGTTGGTTCAACTGTTCTGTGACAATCTTGTGGCCTTCGCTATCCAAAATAAAGTCACCAGCTGCATCTTGTAGGTAGGCAACGTCTAGCTTCCAGGGCCAAATCTTGCGTAAGCTCCCGATCATAAGACCTGTGAGTAAGGCAATGGTGTAGTCATGGTGTCGTTTGAAAAAGTAACCAATGACTTGTGCAAAAGTCACTAAACCAATGACAGCCCCTGCGCCAATGATGGCGATGCTGACAATGTCTCGATCGTTAACGGCGCCGAGCACAAACTGATATTTACCTAAGAGAACGAGAATAAATGATCCTGAAATGCCTGGCAAAATCATCGCACAAATGGCCAAGGCTCCGCTTAGGAAGAGGAACCACCATGCGTTTGGTGTTTGTAAAGGCACTAGGCCAACAAGGATGTACGCTCCAATTGTGCCGACAGCTAAGATGGCCCAAAGTGGTGGTGTCCAATTTTTAATACGCTTGCTTACCG
>JANQSK010001058.1 GCA_028284105.1 Anaerolineae bacterium | reverse complement strand
TTCGTGCTCAAAGTGAAGATATGGCCCTCATGTACGAATGGTTTAACAGCACAGGTTACTCTGCAGATTTAGAAATGTTGCGAAAAGATTTCCCTGAGGTTCAATGGCACACCTTCAAAGGGTGGGCAGAAAAGCAAGATTGGTCACTCCTCGAAAGCTAGTCAATATGGCCCAACGACTGTGCCATTGAAAAAATAAAGTTATAAGGATTGTAACTCATCAGGAATTAGGGAATTATGGGAATTTCAAGATTGATTTAAATTCCCATAATTCTGTTAATTCCTGATCTTTACTAAATCTAAAACGTCATCTCCAAAAACTCTTTTTTTTGGAGAAACGGCCGTTTCTCACACCCAATCCCCAACTATTTGCCCAAAACCTGCTAAAATCGCAAGCTTTATCCTCATTTTCGTCAACGCAAATAGCAAGGTAGCCTAATCGAGGCTCTAAAGCATGACCTCATCCAACAGACTTATAGCTCTAGATTCGTTACGTGGTTTTATCATGATTGTCATGGCGCTTGATCACGCTAATCAATTTATTGCGAACGCCAAATTGGACCCTGAGCTGTGGACCTTTCTATTTCCAAACTACGGTGGAGATAGCGTTGCTTTTCTAACTCGATTTGTCACCCATTTAGCGGCACCCGGTTTCTTCTTCTTGATGGGCGTTGGCATGACCCTCTTCACCCTTTCAAGAAAAGCCAAACAGTGGAGTAAAACACAAATCGCGGCACACTTCCTTGTGCGTGGCGCATTGCTCATCGTGTTCCAGTTTGCATTAGAAAATCCCGCTTGGAATATTGGATTAAATAATTCATCATTGGGTTACTTTGGCGTGCTCTACGCGCTTGGTGGTGCGATGATCATCGGCTCGCTACTCACTCTAATACCAACATGGTTGGTTGCCTCAATTAGCGTATTGCTTATCTTATTCACTGAGGCAATACTTCCTGTAGCACCTCCAAATTTTCCTGTGTTTTCGACAGCACAGCTACTTTTCACAACACCAGGCTTTGGAGATATCTTTGTGCCACAAACATTGGTGCTATATCCTATTTTGCCTTGGTTAGGCGTGATGGGATTGGGGATGGTTTACGGCCGTTACCTAAAAAACCCGTCTCGCACCTATCAATGGACTGGCTGGATTGGCGCGATCGCCTTAATTCTATTTGTTCTTATCCGCGTCGCAGGTCAATATGGCAACATTCGCACCAATCCCACAGATGACTGGATTGGCTTTCTCAACTTGGTCAAATACCCACCGAGCCTCACATTTCTACTATTCACATTGGGAACCAACTTGCTTGTTTTGAAGCTCTTCACCTGGATTGAGGAACAATTCTCAAATTCTCGTTTGCTCAAGGTCCTCGCTGGGTTCGGGCAGGAGCCCCTTTTCTTCTACGTCGCCCATCTCTATTTATATGGCTATGCAGGGGAATGGCTAAATCAAGGAAACAGCCTCTCGATTCCCCAAATGATTCCTTATTGGTTGTTGGGGTTACTGATTTTATGGCCGCTTTGCGTCGGTTACGGCCGTTTTAAACAGACTCGAAAAGCACAATCCCTATGGCGATTCTTGTAATAAGTAGATTAAAACAGAGACAATAAGCCCCAAATAAGAGCCCCTACGATCCCCAAACCCACGAGCGGCAACACATAGCCCATCGTTCGCAAAATGATGAAGTTTCGACGTGCTTCCGCTTTATCATTCAAATGAGGAAAAGGTTCTCCTTCAGGGACAGGCACGCCTAAAAATGCGCAAAGTGGCTCCCAGCCATCCTTGGCATTAAAAATGAGTAACTTTTCAGAGGGGACAACTTTTTGAACTTCTGCATTATGAGCTTCATAAATGGAGATAGCAAACTGCTTATCTGGAAGTCGACCTTCAAACAATCCTTCCCACACCATTGTTCTGGTCAGCTTCAAAAACGGGCCAACGGACGGCATAATTTCCATCCAACGGGGAACAAGGTATCCCAGATAGATCGATTCAAGCACGCTACTATGCCATCGTTCTGAGTCACGCAAGGACAAAAGCACCTTGGCATCAGGATATTTTCCCATTAGCTCCTTATAGTAAAAGCAAGCTGGCGCATCTACCGTTGACTCAAAGTTAGCAAAGATAGCATTAAAATCAGCCTCGCCCCCATCCACCATCGTCTGCCAGAGTGCAGCCTGACCTTGCTCTTCAACAATGGACCGCATGTGATAGCATGGCCCAACCCCTAATCGATTTAAAGCTGCTTGTAAAGACATGGTTCCTGTTCGTGGAAAACCTGCACCGATTACTTTCATTCCCTTCTCCAATTCAACTGAATGTCTTACGCCTTTGAACTTTATACATTGTCGCCGATTTTAATCAATCTCAATACTTTCTACGAGAAGTTCGCTATTGAGAATCTCACTTAAACCAGTTATAAATAATCCCATGCCCTTTCTCGTTCGATTCGCTGGAGATGTTCCTCACAAAATTGCCCACCACACGCATAAGGTGAACGACAAAAAAGGAGCGCTTTGCTCTTCTGTCCCTAAGCCAGCAGAAGGTGAATTCTCCCAAAAGGGCGGCTGGCAAATCGTAAAAAAACTTCCTGACGGCGTAAACCTTTGCAAAAATTGTGTTCGCGCCCAAGCGAAAAAAGAAAACCCTCTGCCAGCCCGTGTCGAAAGGGAGCTCGCCTTGCTAGGTAAATGGGACCCCAAAGCAGCAGAAAGACAGCGTCAAAAAATGCTCGAAAAGTACGGCATCAAATAAATTTTTGAAATTGAGCAAGATTTCGAAAGCACACCATCTACATAACCCTTTACGCTAATCACATAGTCACTAAATAATGAAGAAGAGGAACTGTGATGAAAAAGTTTCAGGGTTTATTTTTGCTATTATCAATTATTGTTGTAGGTTGTGCTGCGCCAGTTGAGGAAGAAGCGGCGTCTGTAGAAGCAACGGCCGTTCCCGCAACCGAAATATCTCAAGCGGAACCAACGAATCCACCACCGACAAAGCCTCCTACACCTACTCCAACACACACAGCAGAACCAACTCTAACCCCAACAATCACGTTAACACCCCTCCCAACTGAAACAGCCACACCTGAAGCAACCCCAACGCCCGTTATACCTCGATTCTCAACCGATAATGCGTTGACTGTCTATGGTGATGAACCGGCTGTGCCCAATGACAATATTGGCTCTTCAGGAAAACAGTACACTGATCCAGGTGGCGTTGTTTTTCATGAGGGTCAATATCACATGTTCCATAACGCATTTACAGGTTGGCCAGCAAAAGTAGACGTGATGTATTCCATTTCGGATGATGGTATCAACTGGACGCTCGCCCAAGAAGACCCTGTTTTTGAAGGGGAAGATTTAAACTTTGTAGGGGTGGCTGCCCTTGCCTCAAGCGTTGTCGTTCGTGATGACGGTACGTGGATGATGTATTTCTACACATGGGATGATTTCACATGGCCCGTTTCTGAAAGCAAGATTGGGGTTGCCACTGCGCCTTCGCCTTTTGGTCCGTGGACCGCTTTTGCTCGACCCATTTTACGGCCTGGGGTTTCAGGGGAATGGGATGAGCTGGCGGTTCGCACACCCTCAGTGCAAAAAGTAGATGATGGTTATATCATGTTTTACAGTGGCCATACCACCAATACGGCACAAATTGGGCAAGCATTCTCGGAAGATGGACTTGCATGGACCAAATACGACGATCCCACCACAGAAGAAGCCCCGTATACAAGAAGTGACCCTGTTTTTGAAGGCAGTGGCGCGAGTTGGGTCGCACGGTATGTCTATCAACCTCGCATTCAATTGACTCCTGACGGCTGGGTGATGCTCTATACCACATCGAGTAATGTTGGGGGAAGCACGCTAATGCAATCCCATGGATTGGCCGTTAGCGAAAATGGCACAGATTGGGTGCGCTCAGAAACGGCCGTTATTCTGCCTAATGACGTCAACTCTCAAGGAAGAAATATCTGGTTTACAGAGTTAACCTACGCCAATGAGATGTACGCCATCTACCTTGAATTAGGGGCCAATAATCAGACAGAAATATACGTAGTAACCTTTGAGTCGGGTATATTACCCTAAAATGACACCTTTTTGACTCTTTATTTGCACATTGATACAATTTATGTGTGATTGTCCGATCCGAAAGCAGGCATCAATCTTCCCCCTATTCATTCAAGGCTGGCTTTGTCTTTCAAGGCAGCATGGTTTGGATAGGCACCTTTCGCTGTCACCATACCCACCCCGCCTTTTTTGGTGTTCATCACTTTTGGGGTCACAACATGATGGTGTTTCCGCGCACAGTTGTAAAGTTAAACATGCACGGAAAAGAGCCTTTAATTGGCTCGCCTAATGTTGCTGTTTTCTATAACAAAGATACTTATTACGAACGCAGCAAACTGTCTGAAGATGGCGACCAGTGTGAATTTTTCCAATATTCACCTGCCCTTTTACGAGAAATCTTAGCGGCCCATGCTCCCCAGCATGATACAACCACGTTTCCATTCACCTACACCTTTCTCAACCGAACGAATTTTGTTCTTCAACGGGCATTAGTGGATAAGCTTTTCAACGCACCTTTTTCAGATGAGCTCTTTGTGGATGAAACGGCCGTTCAGCTTTTAGAACAGGTTATCATCGATAGTTTTGCCCAGCGAGGTCAACAAAAGCGACAAAAACAGACCACACATAGAGCCCATAGCGCATTGGCACACGATACTCAACTGCTTCTAGCCACCCATTTTGACCAGCCCCTCTCATTACAAAAACTTGCTAACCAATTGTTCGTCTCCCCCTACCATCTGAGTCGGGTTTTCCGACAACAAACAGGATGCACGCTTCATCACTTCCTAGAACAAATCAGATTACGCTCAGCGTATGAGCGTATTGGTGATTATAAAAATAACCTTTCGCAACTTGCATTGGATGTAGGGTATTCAACTCACAGTCACTTCAGCGATGCATTTCAGCGAAATTTCGGATTTTCGCCATCACACAGTCACCACACCTCACTATGTTGACAAATCAAGATTGTTAGACTATTATCTAATTAGATAAACATCTAACAGGGTCTACGACCTATTAATTCTTATTTGGTTTTGTTTGCTTTGAAGTACAGATCAAATCGATTCTTATCCTTCCAACCTATTTGACTGTACTTAACAATCACTTTTTTCATCAAGTGTAAGAATTTGCATCTACAACCTTCATGCTCTTTCTTCAATGACTTTTCCAAAGGCACAAATTTAAAAACATGACTGAATTAAAACACCCATCCAAAATTAAAGTACTTGAGCCCATGATTACCTTGGCTTTATTTGCCATCATTGGGTTTTATCTTCTCAACGCATTTAATACGGGTAACTGGCTCTGGTTTAGGGGCGGAATCACCGAACTGGAACCCAGCCGCATTGTGATTGTCGATCACGGTGAACGCATGGTGTTCCAACCAGGAACCCCCAATTTTAATGAACTCTCTGAGGCAACTGCCGAGGCTTTATCAAAATTCACCAATACAGATTTGGTAAATGTCGGCCTTTCTGAAGAAACATTGTTCGATTATGAAAATTCAGCCCTCTTAGTGGAGGTCTACTTCAATAATCCTGTTCAATTTAACACGATGGTTCGTACAGGTGAGCCTACACAGTTACTTATCCCCATAGACGGCCGTCACGCTGGTAGCTCTTATGTGTTCAGAGGAGCGCAAGGTGAATGGTGGTTTGGGGCGATTCGCATGGCCGATCCTCAGCCTCTGTACGCCGTCCTTCAACAAATGGGATACACGGCCGAACTTTTTGAAGTTGAGCCTACGGGCTAGGGGAACGGAATTTTTGTAAAAACCAATCGTATCCTTTAGAGGGGTTGAAAAAATTTGGTTTTTACTGAGTAAATTTCACATTTCCAACTTGTCTTGTTTCAAGATGAGTTGCGAAATTTACTTCGTCCTTCTTCTATCTACATACTACAATCTTCTGACAGAATAATTAATTTCAGGTTTTTGAAATTTAGGTGTTGTTTGCCTACGTTTCTAAACCCCTTCTTGTCATACTCAATCTCGGAGGATTTATGTCAACTTTAGAACTCGTTACACGCCAAGTTGGGCAATGGGGAATGAATACTTATGCTCTTATCTGCCGCGAAACCAAAGAAAGTGTCCTCATCGATCCCGGTGATGATCCAGATACCCTGTCTGAAATGCTAGAAGGCAGTACACCCATTGCCATCCTGCTTACACACACGCACATCGACCACATTGGGGCGCTCGATGAAATGATGAGCCGCTTGAATGTGCCTCTAATGGCCAACGATGGCCCTCATGAGCCACATGGCAAAGAAACAGCCGCTTCTCGTTGGCTGCGTGATGGAGACACCGTTCAAGTCGGTAACTCAACACTCAAAGCAATCTATACGCCAGGGCACATCGGTGATCAAATATGCTTTGCCATTCAAGATGACCACCGCATTGTTGTAGGTGACACCATTTTTGAAGGAGGCCCTGGACGAACTTGGTCCAATGAGGGTTTCAAAGAAACGCTGCAAACGCTCAAAAATGTTGTGCTGCCTTGGTCAGACGAAACTGTTTGTTATCCAGGCCACGGCCCTTCATTCCGCCTAGGGGATCAACGAGCCAATGTTGATGCTTTTCTCGCCAAAGATCATGGCGATTTTCACGGGGACGCCACTTGGGATATGTAATCAAATTGTCAATCTTAACGTGCTAGTCGCAGTAAACGACTAGCGCAGGTCCAAATCATAAGGAGATGTGATGGAAAAGTTTGATTGGTTTTTGCAAGCAATGGGAAATGTCCAGCAAGGTATTAATGCTGAATACATGCCAATTGTGCGGGATTTTATTGTAACGCGGCAAATCAATGGCCAAATTTTGAACTCCTGCCAAATGGCATCGTCTGAAGCCCCTGCTCCAATGACGGTTGCTGTCTTGGCAGAACGTGCTGCGTACACCAATGAAGCAGCAATGGAGCAAGGACTCAAAATGGCAGAAGAGGCTGGTTATTTAACGGCCGTTTCTGAAGGGGCTTACCAACTCACAGACCCAGGAAATGCGCTTGCCAGTGAAATTCTTCAGGCTATCAATACCGCTGCAAAAGAGGTTACGCCTCTGTCTGAAGAAGAGATGGCACGTCTAGCTGGCTACATTCATCGACTCCGTACTGCCTGTCAAAACGCCGACACGACATTCAAAGCATGCCTCAAACGAAGCATGTCTTTTGACCAAGGTGATGCATCTCCACTTGCTGAGAAAATTCGTCGAGGGCTGAATGACTTGGCCGCGTTCCGTGATGATGCCCATCTGGCAAGCTGGGCCAATCTGGATGTGACAGGACCTGGTTGGGATGCTTTTAGCCACATTTGGGGTGAAAAAGTGTATGGCGATCCCGTAAACACCGCTGAGCAAATCGCTCAAAAGATGTCATTCCACGGTTTTTCAGCTGAAGACTATGCCCAACATCTCCAGCCGCTTGTTGACAGAGGGTGGCTGACGCTAACAAACGATTCATACGCGATTACTGAAGCAGGACAAGCGGTTCGTTGGCAAGCTGAGCGCGACACCGACCAGCTTTTCTATCAAGGATGGGATTTATCGGATGAGGAAATCGCCGACATGAAATCCTTGATGCAGGATCTGGTTACGGCCGTAGCGCCTCCTGATAACAATGAACTTTATGATCAAGCATTAAATCTTCGCGCTAAAATTGGTGCACTGTACGGTCAAAAGCTCCAAACCAAAATCCAAGATGCCAATCTACCCAATTGGGGACTGCTCTTGTTGATGGTGGCTCAATCCAATGCCCCCAAAGCAATGTCAGTGGATACGATTTTGGCCCAGATTCCGTATATGAATCCCGACACGCTAACGGCCCATATCCAAGAAACAGCAGATGCCGGATTCTTAGCGCCAAATGGATCAGGCTATCACATTAACGACTCAGGTAAGAGCACCGTTTCGAGCATTTTAGATTCCGTCTCAAACTGGGTCGATCAAGACGTGTCAATGGATACTGGTCAATTAGAAGCGATGTATCAAACGCTTAATCAAATGAGCCAGGGATTTCAAAATTCTCAGGAACCTGAAACAAAGCCGGCCTTGGACAGTGCGCAATTTTTCTCACCAGAAGAAGATGCGCCCATCTTACTGCGCATTAGCCGCACCATCGCTGAGATTGCAGCATTCCGGGATGACGCTCATGTTGCGGCATTTAGCAAATATGAGGTGCCTGCCTATGAGTGGGAAGCGTTTAGCCATGTGTGGGGTGAAAACATTTGGGGCGATCAGGTCAATACGGCCGTTGATGTATCCCAAAAGTTAGGGTTCCGCGGCTATTCTGAAGAAGCATATGCAAAAGCACTTGAAGCGGCCGTTAAGCGCGGTTGGCTCTCTAAAAATGACAAAAACGTTTACGCCCTCACAGACAAAGGGCGCGACATTCGCGAAGAAGCGGAACAAGAAACAAATCGTTTATTCTTCACGCCGTGGCAATTTTTTGCCCCACGTGAATTGAATGAGTTATCTAAGGGCATCGAACGGCTCAACAAAGCACTCTAACGCTCTAGATATCTTTCTCCTCTAGAACCCTAAGGGTTGTGAATAGGGGTCTTTGAAAAAAGATACAACCCTTAGGGCCACTTATTTTATGAATAATCAAACACAATCAACCGGCATGCGTGCCTTTATTATTGTTTGGATAGGTCAAGTCGTCTCATTGCTTGGCACAGGAATGACGAACTTTGCTATTGCATTTTGGATCTTCCAAAAGACCAATCAATCAACAGATTTAACTTGGGCTCTTTTCTTTTTTATGGCACCTGTTGTATTTTTTAGCCCAATCGCAGGTGCAATTGTTGACCGCTACAATCGCAAAACAATTATGATCTTAAGCGATTTGATTGCTGGGGTTGCCACAATCGTTTTGCTGGTTTTACTGGCGTTCGATAGCTTGCAAATTTGGCATATTTATTTTGTGAACGTTCTGGCCGGGGCCGCCAACTCATTCCAATTCCCCGCCTATTCAGCTGCAATATCACTGATGCTCCCTAAAGAGCAATACGGCCGTGCTGCTGGTATGCTTTCGCTTGCCCAAGCAGCATCGGGCATTTTAGCCCCAGCTTTTGCAGGCGCATTGATAGGCTCTATTGGTCTTGTGGGAATCATGACAATTGATGTTATCACTTTTCTATTTGCCGTTGGGGCATTATTTCTTGTACACATTCCCCAACCTCCTGCTTCCAAGGAAGCAGATACAGACCAAAAGCAAAGCTCCCTTCTCCAAGAATCCTTGTATGGCTTTAAATATATTTATGAACGCCCAAGTTTATTGGGGCTTCAAATGGTCTTTTTCTTTATTAACTTTATCTCGATGTTTGGGTTTGCATTGCTCATCCCCTTAATATTGTTACGGACCAATAATGATGAGATCGCGTTGGCATCGGTGCAATCCATCAGCGCTATTGGGGGTGTCGTAGGGGGGCTGCTGTTGAGCGCATGGGGTGGCCCACAGAAAAAAGTCCATGGTATTTTAATTGGCATGATCGCGATAGGGCTTTTGGGGCAAGGGCTATTTGGAATTGGGCAAACAATTTTTATTTGGGGTACAGCAGGGTTTTTAACGCAGTTAATTTTGCCCATCTTAAATGGCTCAAGCCAAGCCATTTGGCAAGCAAAAGTTGCCCCTGAAGTGCAAGGGCGCGTCTTCTCAGCTCGGCGATTAATTGCACAACTCACTTCTCCAGTAGCAACGGCCGTTGCTGGACCGTTAGCTGACAATGTTTTTGAACCCGCTATGCAATCTGAAACAACCTTATTTAATTTATTCAGCCCAATCGTTGGAACGGGACCCGGTTCAGGGATCGCCGTTATTTTTATTATTTCAGGTGTATTTAGCATCATCATTGCCTGCAGTGGCTATCTATTTCCAATGATACGAAACGCCGAATCCATTCTGCCAGATCATGCACTGGTCCATCAAGCGGCTGACTAAACAACGCTAAAAGTTATGCAGATTTCACAGATATTTTGAAATAAACCAGTTCAGAAATGTGAAATTTACTTGTTAAATTATCTTGAAATAATAAGAACTGAATTTTGATTGTCACATATTGCCAAGAATCAATAAGTTGACTATAACTATCTTTGAGGAACAAGGTGAACGAGGAGAGGGGATAGCTATCGTTCATCCAAGAGAGTTTTACATGGTAGAAGAACCAACATTGCAATGGGAAACAGCGACCGGATATGATCTGATCACCAGTTTGGATGTGCTTCATCATCCTGATCGGTACGGCCTCCGAGGCTCTTGGGCTGCGGGGGTAAGGTCACGACTCCCAGCTGAACATCGAGAACTTCTTCAATCATTCACCAAAAGCAACAACTACTTGATGCTCCCTTGGCTCATCGACCTTGATGGTCCAAAAGATAGCCTATCCGTCTTAGAACATCTCTCAGAAATCCCGCCGGCTGAACGCCTTCCTGAATTTTTGAAAAAATCTGTTTGGTTTGAAACCAAAGAGTTACTGCTTGATGTTGCGCATAAAGAGTCCTTTGACGACAAAGACGTGGAGAATCTTCGGGCGGCTCATCAGAAATATATGAAAGAGCGTGGTATTAAAAAGAAATACACCACGGCCGATTTAGAAGAATCACTCGCTATCTGGTCACAAAGTGAAAA
>JANQSK010001048.1 GCA_028284105.1 Anaerolineae bacterium | reverse complement strand
TCGCTTCCTTCACAATGGATTTGAACCCTAATTTTTCAAGCACAGTCACGCTTTCGATCGAGATCCCACCTGGCGTGCTTGCCTCTGTGATGAGATTTTGAGGGGAAACGGCCGTTTCTTGAACCAATCCAAGCGTACCGGTGATCGTTTGAGTGGCAATCTGAGCTGCCACAGATTCTGTCAGCCCACCTCTTAACCCAATCTCAAGAAGGGATTGGAAATACATCAGCGTTGTCACGGGGCTGGTTAAGGCGGTGAGTAGGTCAAGTTGACTTTCATCGACGGTTATAAGCTGGCCCAATGAAGATAATAAAATGTCAACCTGTTGTTTCTGATGCGTTGAAACATGTTCAGAGGCACAAATAGCGACGACACCTTGACCAATACGGCTCGGTGGGTTGGGCATGGCGCGAATGATTGGCTGATGGGATGGCAAATCGTGAAAACGAGAAATAGGAGTTCCGGCAGCCAGCGAGATGACAATTTGATGGGGGGCTAAGCTTGCGGATTTAAGTTCTTCGATGATTGTAGGAACCACATTGGGGCGGACGGCAATAAATATGAAATCTGCTTGTTCCACAGACTTTAAATTGTCTTGCATGATGCGTATCCCAAAATGATGACGCAGATGATTCAGGCGCTCAATGCCTCGGCTGCTGATCGTGATTTGTGTAGGGGTGAGGGTGTGTTGGAGCAATTTTTCAAGCAGAATTTCTGTGATATGCCCTCCACCAATGAAGGTGACTTTTGCATTTGTGAATTGCGTCATGATGGCTTTGCCAATAGGTTTTGTAACTTTTGATCGAGCTGAGGCGAAACGGCCGTATGGATGCCTAACGCTTGAAGTTGTGGCGTGGCATCAATGGGAAGCGCCACATTTTCCACTTTTTGATTGAGCACACCTCCCATCAGAATCGGGGCGTTGACACCGCGCTGGTTTAAAGCAGATGTGAGTTGCTTGGCATAATCAATGGCCATTCCATTGTGTGTACTAATCAAAATCGCATCGACTTCATGCTGTTCGGCATATTTTGCGACGGCAAGGGCGCTTTGTTCAGCCCCAATATTGATAACGGTGGCACCTGCTTGTCCCAGCAGCTCGTGTAGGACAAAAATAGCGTGTTCATGAACGTCCGTTGAAGCGAGGAGCAAACGTTGATGTTTAACGGCCGTTTGCATTTTTGCATCCCTAAATTGAGGGGCGAATGTTTTAATGGCGCTTAAAGATTGGGTGAAAATATCTGTTGGAATCTTAGCGCGACGCCTTTGCAAAGACTCATCCCATTCCCCCATTCCAAATTGCGCTTCAAAGGCGGTTGGGCCGAGCTGTTTGAGGACAAAAAGGAGCTGCAATGGGTTTTGAATATCGACGCCGGCTTCCTGTAGACCTGCAAGCGCATTTGTAAAAACGACCCGCCCACCTTCAACCACTTCATCTGCAAATTGATAAGCGGCCGTGAACTCGATATGAGGATGAAGCCGACGCGCCGTTTGCTCAACTTGGCGGCCAAAGGTGTGGATTTCGGCAATTTCTTCCATCGATGGAATACGAACCGCTTCAGTAATCGGAAGGGGGTGGACAGCATGTCCTGTTGGGCATTCTAGCTGGGCTAAAATATCCCACAAGAGGTATTCACCAACAACGCCCCAGTTGTGCGAAAAGTTTTGCGTAAACGAAATCGTATCCCCATAAATCATGGACCCCACGCATTCTTCGTCGTGAATGCGATTGAGGGCAAAAACCCAGCCCACTCTTTTGATAGGATCGCTTGTTAAACCCCCGATACAGTGTGCCAGCTTGGTGCCAAGCAGTGTTTCAACAATATATTTTTCTAAAAGCGCCCAGCCTGCAATCGTGACGCAGTCAAAAAATAGGGCACCAAAGCCATCTTCAAGATAGGAATGAAGCATCACCCCGTCAGAACGCTTCTTTCCCAATATGGCGATTGCCTTTGTCGTCTCAACGGCCGTTGCAATGGGATCGTTCCACATGGGAGCTTGGTGTGCAAAATATTGGGAAAGGTTGCCAATCGTCGTTACACCTGCATTGAGGGCATGAACGGTGTTAATCGTAGAAGCCGGAAAACCGATCATAAAATCCCCCATATGGGGTTGAATGGGGACCACTTTGCCCACATCTGGCCAATTGCTTTGAGAGAGCATCGGCCCTGTTTCCGCAGGGCCACCCTCTCGAGCGTTAAGGGGTAAAGACATACGGCGATCTAGGCATAGCCCCGCCCGATCAATGATAAAGTTTTCGCTTTCAGCATGATTGTAAAGATGATGCAAGGCCAGAACGGTTTCTTCCCATGAGCCCAGCCCAATATGGGCGTGATACATAAGTGCCCCATCCTGCATGCGATCTGTTTTATAGGCTTGTTCAGAACGAACCCCCATTTTTTGGCAAAAGAGCGAGTGTCCAATGGTCAAATTTTCTGCAATGGCTCGCCCTTCTGAAACGATTTGATTAAAGTCAGGAAGAGGTGTTTTAAGAATAGATTGAAGCTGATCATGGAAGCGAAGCTTTGGCATAAAGAAGAGCATCCCATAATTATCTTTTTTAAGCAACCGAATAGGAGTTCATGCAGATACCCTAAATCTACCCCCTAATATGATTCAAAAATAGCTCATTCAGCTCAAAATAAACAGAAGCATTTTTGACCTCTGCACATGCGCTCACCTTGTTCCCAGATGAGGCGACTGCCAATTTGTGGAACCCTATAGCTCAAGAATGGCTAAGTACGGTTCACGCCAATCTTTATACCAATTAACAATGTCAGCCCCGTCGGCTGTTACGACAACGGTATCACGCGAGCGGTAGAAGAGACCTTTGTGCTGTACAACGGGATCAAGCACAAGCACCATATGTTCTTCTATTTTTTGTGTCTCCCCTGAGCTAAGATATGGTCCCTCTTGTGGCGAGACCCCAATGCTAAACCCTAACGGCAGGTTGAGGATAAGGCTTAGGTTTTCTTTTTTGGCTATTGTAACGATTTCTTGGTAAATCTCGCTGCATTTTCGGCCGATTTTCAACCCATTAAGCAATAACTCTCTTAAGCGATTTAATTGAGCATACGCAATCTCTTGGTCTTCACTCATCTCATCAAAGGTAATCCCAATTCTTGTTGCATTGCTCCAGTAACCTGATTCACAGGTCATCACATCTGCAATAATTGCGTCTCTGTCTTGTGTCATTTCAGCTTCAGCAAAACCAAACTTGGGTGCATACGCCCAAAAGTGAGACATCGCCTCACCAAGCGTGGCACGCGCACACGCATTGTAGCCGGCAATGGGGATATCTCGCTCGGAGCTATGGACGCGCAAGCTTTCTGACATAAGCGAAGCCGTTCGTGGACGATCGGCGCTTAAGTGGTGAAAGTGCCCATTGATGACGTGATCCGCTTTATAAGCGATCTCTGTGAGTAGCTCAATCTCTTGCTCCGTTTTTATCGCTCGGGCTTGCCGCATTAGATGACCACATGAAATCTGAATACTGCCCAATCTAGACAGAGTCTCAGCTAACCGTAAGCCTAGTGCAACTGAAATAGCGTTATCATCCACCCCAACGCGTTTGGCGGATTGGCATAACTCAGTGATGATAGCCATGGCGGCATCCAGCGGGGTTTTGTCGATGCCGTAAGAGATGACGTTGACACCATCACTGGTCTGGATTGCGCTACCTTCCCAGCAGTGAGGCACAAGCAGAACCGGTTCTTGGCCATTGATGTACAGCGCAAACATGAGTAAATCAGGCTGGGCATGGGCGCAAGCAATATCGACACCTGTAGCATATTGAACGTTATAAACGTTGCCCAATAGTAATGCATCAAGCTGGTTATTAGCGAGTATCGAATGAATTTTGTTTTGTTTTTGAATATCTTTCATTTGCAGTCCTCGATTAAAGTGCTTAGCCGTGCCGTGCGGATGTGCCGTATAAAGCATAAAGACGATCCCACTTTTTATACCAGGTGAGCAACTGAGGCTGACCGTCTGTTATTAAATAGGTGTCTTTGTTCACAATTAATTGTTGCTTTTCATTGAAGGTGTACACAGCAACCACAATGACCATATTGGGCGCAAGCTCAGTCTCATCGTAAAGTGCGAGGAAGGGGGCTTCACGTTCTGAACTGCCAACGCCATGACCGATATCACCCGTACGCCAAAAGTTGATGCCCGTGGCTTCACTTGTTTGAACGACAGCTTTGTAAACATCACTTGCTTTATTGCCAGCCACCAGTGCATCGATAGCGCTCTGTTTTAGGCGCAAATTATTAGCCCATGCATTTTTTGCGGAATCATCAGGATACCCCTCGAAAACGGTGCGCGCCCCTGTGTGCCAATAGCCGTAGCTGTGAACCGAATATTCCATTCGATTGAACTCACCACTGGTAAACAGTTCACGCGTGCCAGTAGCCCCATACAAATGCCGGCATCGCTCACCGCGCATGATGGCTAAATTGCCTACACCAGAGCCCCCAAATTCAGCAACATGGACCCGAAAGCGTTCGCCATACTCCCACATGGGGTAACTAAGCGTATCAAGGGCGGCCCCTTCTGCATGATTGAGGGCACTTATAAAACCGCGATCCCCCATGCGGGCAGAAATCTCAAGAAGGCGCACTTCAGCATCCGTTTTTTGCATTCTTAAAGTACGCAAGGTGGCATCAGCCGGTTTGGGTTGATGTGCAGGAAATGAAGCTTCAAAGGCGGCCAGTTGAGCGCCGCTCATGAATTCAAAATCATACCCAATCGTTTTGCCAGTGACTTCGTCATTGGCGAGATGCTGGGCTAATGCGACTGCAAGAGATTGTTCCGGTGTGGCTTCGGTTAATTCATAGATGAGTATTTCACCTTGCCAGCCAAGCTGGTTTGGAATATCGCTTAGGTCAACTGTGCATGACAAAATTTGACGATTTGTCTGATAACAAATGTATAAGGCAACGGGGTGAACCAAGGCCTGATCGATGTACGGGAAGACGATACCACGAGATAGATAGGTGATATTGCTACTGCCGGTCACCAAAATCTTGTTAATGCCTTGCGCTTGAAATGCTACTTTCGCTTTTTGAAAGAGTTCGTCTCTTTCAGCTTGGGTAAATGATGTTTGCTTCAATCTTGTCATCGCTACTCCTTGAAATTAGGGTCTTGATACATTCAAATCTTACATCAGGGGAGCATCAATTAAAAAACAAGTGCGGATGTGTTTTATTTATAGATGAGGAGGGGAAACGGCCGTGTTCGCGTAATGCGAATTTTGTGGGTATGAAATTTCTTGAGAATTTCCCTAGATGCTTAGCATCCCAAGAGGGTTCAATTTGGGTCTCCGAAGGTGCTCATGAAGTTTATTATCTTTTAAATCCCTTCACAGTTTGAAGAAGCTTTTCGGCACTGTAGGGTTTTTGGAGGAAGCCGGCTAACCCCCTTCCCACAAATCGTTGAGTGGCTTCCATCTCGTT
>JANQSK010001047.1 GCA_028284105.1 Anaerolineae bacterium | reverse complement strand
TACAGACGATTATTTTGTTCTTCTGCTAAGTTTACAATTCGTTGATATTGCGTCCGAGCTTTATCCCATTCACCTACAAGTTCATAAACTTGCCCCAATTCGTGCAATATTTCTAGCTTTTCTTCATTGCTCAACATGGGTATTAACTGGGAAAAGTAGTCAATAGCAGCATCGTTTGCAAATCGCTCTTGAGCCGCAAATCCGGCCAATTGAAGATACTCTTTTTTCTTGACCGGATTGTCGCTTAAAGAATAGTGATGAGCGAGAAGATCAATGTATTGTGACAAATTTTCAGGATAAGTTCGTTCAATATATTTACCCACTTGTTGATGGAGTGTTGAGCGGGTTTCAAATGGCAAATTCTCATAAGTGACTTCACGTGTCACAACATTCTTAAAGAGGTAAGTAAGTTCAGGTGTTTCAAAATCCTGAATCGTCATATCCAATTGAGTTAATCTTTCGAGATCAGATTGTATTTCCTGTACATCCTCGCGCTGTGGATAGACGCCGAATAGCATGGCAGCCTTAAATAAACGGCCGATTACGCTTGCCACCTTAATCGTAATGCGCTCACTCTCATTAAGCTGATCGATACGACTTAAAACAAGACTGTGTAAACTCGCTGGCAAATCAATCGTTGCCAAAGAGCTTGCATTACCTGGATCAATGTTTCGATCATGCAAATAGTTGAGCAGTTCCTCGATATAAAAAGGATTGCCTTGTGTTCTTTGCGAAACTTGATCAATCAAGGCTTTTGGGGGTTGAGTCACGCTGCTTCCCAGTTGGGAAAGCTTCATCTTCACCAAATCTAACGTTTCTTCCGTAGAGAATTCTTCAAGTGGAATTTCAGAAAAATAGTCGAGTTTTCTAACCGATTCAATCTCTGTTGCAAGCTTCTCATCGGGCCGATATGCCATCAAAATTAAAACAGGCAATGAAGAGATTGCCCGTGAAATGGCATCAAGCAACTCAATCGAAAGCGGATCAATCCAATGACAATCTTCCAACACGATGAGATACGGCCGTTGTTTAGACATCACCTGTAAACACTCAACAAGTAATGAGTGAAGTGAGTCTTTACGCAATTTAGCATCAAACGTCTGCGTAAAATCATTGTCCGGAATCGAGATGCCTAAGACGGCTCCCAATAATGGTAAACGGGGCAACAAATCAGCATCAATGTCTTTTAGCTGTTGTTCTAACAGTTCAATTTGTGTGGATTGGGGCAAGTTTGTATCAACGTTAAAAAAGGTGCGCCAAATTGATTGCCAAACAAGGTAAGAGCTATTTGTGCCATAAGATTGGCATTCACCACCAAGCCCCAGAACACCACGTTCATTCACCATTTCAATAATATCTGCGATCAACCGAGACTTTCCAATCCCGGCCTCGCCATTGATGGCTACAATTTGGCCTTCCCGTTCTAATGTTTGCGTTAAACGCTGGTTGATTTGGTCAATCTGAGACTTACGCCCAACCATTGGAAATGTGTATTTTGGTGCCTGCAAACCAGTAAACTGCTGCTTTTTAAGTTGGGTAAGCGAGAAAATTTCGATGGGTTCCGCTTTCCCTTTCACATTGATTTTGGGTAACTGTTCCCATTCTGTAGTCGATTGAGTTGCTTGATAAAATTCACGAGAGGCCAAAATTTGACCGTGCTCAGCAGCCATCATGAGACGAGCAGAAAGGTTTACAATATCACCTAAAACGCCATAGGTGCGACGATTTTGGCCTCCATAGGCCCCAGCCCAAACTGGGCCCGTAGTCAATCCAATCTGAATGCGATCAAGCTTATGAATTCGGCTAGCTGCATTTCGCAATTCCAAGGCTGCTGCTGCAGCTCGGTTTGCATCATCTTCATGAATGATCGGCGCTCCAAAAGCGGCGTAAAGATAACTTCCTTTATCGCCAATCGTGACTTGCAGCACGTTCGCTTCATACCGTGCCAAAATAGTTTGCACATCACGAATAAAACTATCTAGCTTTTCACCAGCTCGGCGATCAATATCATAATTAAGTCCACCAAAACGTAAGAAAAGAACCGAAATCGGTCGTAATTCAGCTAAGAAGGCGTCAGTGCCTGAGCGAACACGGCCGTATATTTCTGATAATAGCCAGCTTTTCTGAACCTCATCATCGATTGTGATTTGTGAGGTAGCATCCCAAGAGTCAGCCGATATGGTTCCATTAAATTCTGAAACAACTGAAAATACTGTGCCCGTATCTCCCTTGCGGGTGTCACTGATAACAATTTGGTCACCAAGGCGTTTTACGGTTTCGGGATCAATCAGAAGTTCACCCTGACTCGCTGAATGTTCAGCTTCGGCGAGTGTTTCTAATGTTTCCCCTGTCAGGACATCCATCAGCAAATGATTAGGGTTACCAATCACAAATCGGCGCACTGGCCCAGTTGAAACGGCTGTTTTCATTGCCAATTCAAATGAAGCACCACTTGGCGTTTTCATGTTCCCAAACTGATCCATGGTTTTCTGCATTTGGAGGGCACAGGCGACGGCACGCGACCCATCATCCCCATTAATCCAGCAGGTAATGGCATCTCCACTAAATGTCATGACACTCCCACCAAAATGATGGAGATCGTTGATAATGGCGTCAAATATTTGATTCAAAATTCGGGTGAGTTCTTCAGCACCTCGATTGGGGCCTAGTTCATTAACCAATGCTTCAGTAAGCGGGGTAAAACCGGAAATATCTGCAAATAAAGCAGAGCCAATAATCCATTCTTGAATGGATTGCTCATTTGCCATTGCATGGCGTCTATCAATGGGAATATAAGTTATTGGAAGAGCCATAATTTTGGGATGTCACCTGTTCCTATACGCAATGAGACATACGTGTAAATTCTTCTTTATAAAGAATTTTCTTTACTATACTTTAAATTTTTAATTATGAAATAAAATTACTGTAAAAAGAAGGTCATTTCTAATTGTAACAACACCCCATTGATTGAAAGGTAAAAAAATTGCGCTCATAGTGTAAAGTTTTGAACAATTTTAACTGAATTCGAGTGATTACTTGTTAAAAAATGTCGTCATGACTCGCTGGAATTCAGCCAAGGTTGTGGAATCAGCTTCTTTTTTGATTGCTTCAAGAACGGCCGTTTTTCCGCGCTTCTCCCCAATTTTCCCCACTGCCCAAGCGGCATGTCCTCTCACAACAGGCGAGTCATCTTCTAAAAGTGGAATTAGACTTCCCAAAGCCTCTATGCTCCCCCAATTTCCAACAGCAACACACACATTACGAACAAACCGATTACGACGAAGACGATAGATTGGGCTATTTTTATATCGCTCACGAAATGAATCTGCGGTTACTGTTAAAAGTTCCAAAAGAGGTGGTGCTGCATAATCCCAATTTTTAGCATAAAAATCAGGCTCTTTCGTCGGCTGTGTAAAACGGTTAAATGGGCATACGTCTTGGCACACATCACATCCATAAATCCAATTCCCCATCAACGGCCGTAACTCCCAAGGAATCCAATCCTTTAATTCAATCGTCAAATAAGAGATGCACTTCCTGGCATCTAATACATAAGGGTTTGGAAAAGCATTGGTAGGACATGCTGTCAAACATCGCGTGCAGCTACCACAGCTTGGCATTAAATTGGGGGAATCATAGGGTAATACGGCCGTTGTCAACAGTTCACCTAAGAAGAAATAGGAGCCAGATCGGGGTCGAATAAGCATACTATTTTTGCCTGTAAATCCTAACCCAGCTGACTCTGCGTGATCTCTTTCAAGAATGGCGCCTGTATCAACATAGACTCGATGATCAATATCATAATCACCAATTTGTGTTTCTAGCCAATCGCCAAGCTCTTTTAAACGAGGCGTCATGACATCGTGGTAATCAACACCCCATGCATAATTAGAGATTCTCCCTCTTGATGGATCGGTAGCAATTTCTTGCGGAATTGAATGTGTAGCGTAATCGAGACCAACGCAAATAATTGATTGAACGCCCTGCAAGATAACATTTAAATCCTGACGACGTTCTTGACGGTCTGGACGCGCCAAATACCCCATTTTGCCATGATATTCTTTGTGAATCCAATCAAAATAGGCGCCAAGCCTTTTACTTGGCACCGCTGGCACAATTCCAGCAAAAGTGAAGCCTAAGCTCTGCGCTTTTTGTTTTATGGCCAGTCTTAAATCCACTTTTGAATTCTACCATCCCAAGGCTTTATGGTATAATGATCGACGTTCATTAAACTCACCTCAAAGGGAAGGAGAACCTATTCATGAGTGATTTATCAATGGAAGCAAAAACCCTTGAGCCATGCACTTTGATCACAGTGAAAGGGCGTGTTGACAGCACGACCGCACAAGAGTTTGAAGCAGAATTAACGAAATATAAAAAGATTGCTCTCAATATGGCTGATGTTTCTTACATGAGCAGTGCTGGGTTACGCGCGCTCGTTAAAGCAAAGAAAAATGGAGAAGTTCGCATTGTTGCACCTTCTTCTCGTGTAGCTGAAGTATTAGACTTAGCTGGATTGAACTCTTTGTTTGAAACATTCCAATCAAACGAAGATGCTGTTGGCGCTCGCTGGTAATTTTTTCTAATTCTCATTCTTATGGGCGACGATAACGTCCTCACCGTTAATGGTCTTTATAAAAACATCAAATCAGTGTGCCAATTCATAGCTGATGGTGCTAAGAGTGCCGGGTTCGATGATGATGATGTATTTCGTATTGAATTGGCATGCGATGAAGCCTGCACCAATATCATTGAACATGGTTACGGAGGCGAGGATATTGGCAAAATTAAGGCAGAATATGCCATTACGCCTTCCTATTTTGTGATTAAACTTCATGATAA
>JANQSK010000981.1 GCA_028284105.1 Anaerolineae bacterium | reverse complement strand
ACTATCCTTCTTGACATTAATCGAAAATAACAATGGTTTAAAATGGAGCTTACTCGCTCTTTTAACGGTGGTACTCAGCGTTACACTCGCTAATCTCCCCCTCAACATTGGCGTGTTAGATTACCGAGGCTATTGGAGTGCAAGCTATTTGTTGGGCCAAGGAGAAAACTTCACTGATGATGCGCTTCTTCTCCAAACTGAACAATCATTAACAAATTTCCAGAGAGAGTTCCCCATAAAAACATGGAATCCACCTTGGGTTTTGGCATGGTTACTACCATACACCTGGTTTGGCTTTCGAGTTGGGGCGAACTTGTGGCTTATGACCAATATTAGCATGCTGTTCATGAGCATCGTTCTAGGTTGGAAAATGCTTTTTCCAGCTAGCCAAGAAGGTCAAAAATGGCTCTGGGTGCCATTCATTTTGGCCGCACTCTTTCCTTCCACAATCGTTTCGTTGCTGGTCGGACAAACGAACCTGATTGTCCTTGGCGGATTAGTTGGATTTTTGTACTTTTATCAGTCAAAGCAGGATATCTCTGCTGGATTTGTTTTAACCTTGACGACCTTCAAACCACATCTTGTTTACCTCGTTGTACCGCTCCTCCTTCTATGGGCATTGCGAGAAAGGCGTTGGAAAGTCTTGCTTTCATTTGGAAGTCTACTTCTGCTGTCAACAGGAATCGTCTACTTACTGCGACCTGAATTTGTATCAGACTACCTCCAAAGCACCTCAGATGGAAACTTATTAGGATGGGAAACCGCAACCGTTGTCACCTATCTTTCTTTCGTCATTGAGTTGCCTTGGATTCGCCTTATTTCGATTGGCTTGCTCCCAATCACCATCATCATATGGTTAGTCAAAGGTCAGCATTGGCAAATGATTCCCTTTGCGCTTTGGGGCGTGTTATGGTCAATCAACACGATGCCATTTGGGTGGAGCTATGATTTTGTCCTCCTCCTATTCCCCATGACACAACTTCTCATCTGGCTTATAACTCTAAATTTCCCTATCATTGAAAAAATCTTGTTATGGATTTCTTTATTGATCATTTACGCTATTTTTTATGCTCAGCGTATTGCAACACCGAGTGAATTGTTTTTCTACTGGGTGCCTGTTGCAATTTTAATTTTGTACAGTTGGGTGGCATGGCGAAAGGGAAGTGTGAATAATGAGCTGGTTGTTAGATCGTGATTGGGAAAATGATGTTGTTTCTTATCCAGACCCCGCTATTGAAATCATAGAGCCTGAATTTTCAAAATATGTGCTTGGCAGTGCAGCAATCGAGCGGATTTACACCGGCGCTCGATGGACTGAGGGTCCCGTTTGGTTTGGCAACGGCCGTTACCTTCTATTTAGCGATATACCCAATAATCGAATCATGCGATGGGCAGAGGAAAGTGGCGAGGTCACAGAATTTCGCAAACCATCCAACAACAGCAATGGGCATACACGAGACAACTTAGGCCGCTTAATTTCATGTGAGCATGATAGCCGTCGCGTTACGCGAACAGAGCATGATGGAACAATCACTGTTCTCATGGATCAATTTGAAGGAAAGAAGTTAAATGCGCCCAATGATGTCGTCGTTCATCCTGATGGGCACATCTGGTTTACTGACCCTGGGTATGGCATTCTCATGAATTATGAGGGGCATAAAGCTGAATTTGAATTACCCACTCATGTTTATCGGCTCAATCCGACCACAGGGGAAGCAACAGCCGTTACAAACGACCTTGAAAAACCAAACGGGCTTTGCTTCTCACCCGATTACACCAGGCTCTACATTAGTGACACGGGCGTTTCGCACAAACCTGGGCATCCCCAGCACATACGAGTCTACGATGTTGTTGATAATACGCGGTTGGAAAACGGCCGTGTTTTTTGTGACATGACGCCATCATTATCAGATGGATTTCGCTGTGATATGGATGGCAACATCTGGACAAGCGCAGGATGGGGAGGTGCTGATGAAAATGGGGTTCACATCTTTAATCCTAACGGAAAACTGATCGGCAAAATACATCTTCCAGAGGTTGTTTCTAACCTCTGTTTTGGAGGACAAAAACGGAATCGCCTTTTCATCACGGCCAGCCAATCCGTTTATTCACTATTCGTTGAAACGCAAGGTGCGCCATATCCATTTCCAACTTAAAGAACTCAACAAAATGAAAGAGGTTTGGTAAACTTTGACCCAGAGTTCAATGAGGAGAAGTGGAGAAATGTTTGAGGAAAGAGCACAAGAGCAACGAATTTTATTATGGCTGATGCTGTTGTCATCATTTATCGGAGTCATGTTTTGGTATGTGCAGCGGGTCTCGTTGGCATCTTTTGGGGAGTTTTTCTCAACAACCGTTACGTGGATTAGTTTTTTCACTAATATCACCAATGTGCTCATCGTTGTTATGGCAGTCTCGCTCCTGTTTGGAAACGGCCGTTTGCATCAATGGTTTAGCTCCCCAATCGTTCAATCAGCCCTTTGCCTTTACATCTTTTTCGTCGGTTTTACCTACTGGCTCCTTTTAGGCGACCCTTCTTCAATTGAAGGGCTCAACCGCTGGATACCTGAAATATTAACTCACACACTTTCTCCTATCTTAGGGGTTGTTTACTGGATTCGAGTGATTCCTTGGGGACATCTAAAATGGCGCTATGCTGTCATTTGGCTAGCTTACCCCATCGCCTACTTAGTGTATTGGCTTATTCGCGGACCAATCGTCAATGATTACCCTTACTTTTTTATCGATGTCAACAGTCAAGGGTATGCGGGTGTGGCGATGTGGTCAGGTGCACTAATTGTGATGTTTATCATTGGTGGCACCATCATGTGGGGCTGCGACCGCGCATTTAGTCCTAAATCATGATAACCGGCACATGCACGGAGTGTGGTGAAAGTCGACACCACCTCTTCTCAAATCGCCCCCTTCACAAAGGCACTCAACAAACGCTTCTCATTTGCGATTCGTGTTTAACTGACTTAAGAATTATTCGAGAAGTCAGCATCGAGGGCTGTTGTTCTTGGTGTGGCAACAAAGGTGCCCTTTTTGAGACAAAAGCGCATCGTTACATTTGCAAAACATGTGTCAATCGATGCAGTCTCATCCTCACTCAAGCTCTAAGCTGACAGCTTTCCAAAATGGTGTAGTTTGGTCCCTTAGGCGTTAATTCGCTTTTCACAAGATGAACGGCCGTTACTTCAAAAGATAAAGGCTCGATTCGCCCGCCCCATTTTTTATCTTTAAAGAGTTGCGGTTGTTTGACTCTCCCTAAAGAAAGGTGTGGTTTAAAAGGTAAGCGATCGGGTGGCCAATCGAGTTGGCTCAATGCATTTTCCACTTGAGCTTGAACCTCTCTTAATTGCCGCATATCTCCCCCTAATCCAACCCAAATTACACGGGGCTTGTTTTTGTTTGGAAATGCACCGAGCTGGCTCAATTTCAACGAAAATGGTGATTCAGAAAGCCGAGTTTGTAGGGCCACTTTAATGTCAGGAATTTGGGAAACGGCCGTATCGCCTAGAAAGCGTAGCGTTAAATGCATCAACTCTGGTCTTACCCACCGCACAGCTCGATTCGGCATCTGTCTATCAAGTTCTTTAGAAACGGCCGCCAGATATTGTTTCACATTTTCGGGTAAATCGATGGCAATAAAAGTTCGTATTTTTCCTGCTTGCATAAATCCATTATACTCCTGATATCAAATTTCCGTTACCGATCACGGAAACCATTGCTTTTAATGACACCAGTGGTTACTATTCAAGAATAAGATCACTCAATCATTGAAAATTCATCCAAAAATATTATCAATCTCACACTCGTGTGAAGGAGAATTTATGCAATTTGATCCGCTGGAACACCCACATCGTCGTTGGAACCCGCTCACAGGTAATTGGGTGATGGTCTCACCTCACCGCATGAAACGGCCGTGGCAAGGTCAAGTTGAGGATACACCGCCCGACAATCGCCCCAGCTACGATCCCACCTGCTACTTATGCCCCGGCAATGAACGAACAAGCGGTGCAAAAAATCCAAACTATACCGACACCCACGTTTTTACAAATGATTTTGCGGCTGTTTTGCCCCAAGTTCCCCAAGCACCCAACGACAATCCACTCATGCAGATAGGTCATATTGAAGGCACTTGCCGAGTCATGTGCTTTTCACCACGACATGATTTGACATTGCCTGAAATGGAAGTTGCTGATATCCAAAAAGTCATCGCCACTTGGATCGACCAAACCAACGAGTTAAGCCAAACCTATAAATGGGTTCAAATTTTTGAAAACAAAGGGGCAATGATGGGCTGCTCAAATCCACATCCTCACTGTCAAATTTGGGGTGTGTCGATTTTACCGAATGAGGTCGCTGCTGAAGAAACCAACCAGAAAGCATATTATGAACAACACAACAGCCCAATGCTCGTGGATTATCTCAACCAAGAACTAGAACAAAGAGAACGTATTCTTGTAGAAAATGACCATTGGCTCTGCGTGGTGCCTTTTTGGGCGGTCTGGCCTTTTGAGCTGCTCCTGATGCCAAAAAGACATGTGCTAAGAATGCCCGATTTATCCACTGAAGAACAAGCCAGTTTAGCCGATATCACGAAACGGCTTCTTATCAAATATGACAATTTATTTGAAACATCTTTCCCCTATTCGATGGGTTGGCACGGTGCGCCATTTGTTGAGGGTGAAAATTTTGAACACTGGCAATTACACGCTCATTTTTATCCACCACTATTGCGCTCAGCTACAGTTAAAAAGTTTATGGTTGGGTACGAAATGCTTGGGGAATCTCAACGTGATTTAACGGCTGAGCAAGCTGCAGCGCGTCTGCGCAATTTGCCAGATACCCATTATAAACATAGCTAGTCAAAATCATTTTTAGTTTAGAAGAGACATCATGAGTTTAGAGAAGTTTGTAGAAGAAAAGTTTGTAGAAAAATTTGGGGAAGCCCCATCGATTGTGGTACAGGCCCCTGGTCGCGTTAATTTGATTGGTGAACATACCGATTACAACGACGGATTTGTGCTCCCTATGGCTATTGACCGTTCGGTGGTGATTGCTTTGCGACCCCGTGCAGATAAAGAGATTCATGTCACGGCATTGGATATTGGTGAAACGGCCGTATTTGACCTAAACAACCTTAAAAATGAAGGGAATAGCTGGGTTGAATATCTCAAAGGCATGGCTTGGGCAATGCAAAATGCGGGCTACAGTTTAAACGGCTGGGAAGGTGCATTTAGCGGTAATGTTCCCAGAGGTGCGGGGTTATCCTCCTCGGCAGCACTTGAAATGGCAACAGCCAAAGCGTTCCATGCTGTCTCAGAATTTGAATGGCAACCGGCTGAAATGGCAAAGCTAGGGCAAATCACAGAAAACAAATGGGTTGGTGTCAATAGCGGCATTATGGACCAAATGATTTCCGCTTCTGGACAAGAAGGGAGTGCGTTACTCATTGATTGTCGTTCACTTCAAAGTGAGTTGGTTCCATTACCCCATGCTGTTGATGGGTCAAAAACGGCCGTTGTGATTTTAGATAGCGCTACGAGACACACACACGTTGATTCAGGTTACAATGACCGTCGTGAGCAATGCGAACAAGCGGCGAAATATTTTGAGGTCAAAGCATTAAGAGATGTCTCTATTACGGAATTTCTGGAAACAGGGGACGGATTAGAAGATGTCACCTACCGACGTGCCAAACACGTGGTCACTGAAAACCTTCGAACGCTCAATGCAGCCAAATCAATGAAAAATGCAGATGCTGAACTTCTCGGTCAATTAATGAACGAAAGTCATATCAGCATGCGCGATGATTTTGAAATTTCAACGAAAGAGCTTGATGCGATGGTAAACATTGCCCAATCACAAGATGGCTGCTTTGGTGCTAGAATGACCGGAGGTGGCTTTGGTGGCTGTGCTGTGGCTTTGGTGCATGAAGCCCATGTTGATGAGTTTGTAACGGCCGTTGCTAAACAATATGAAGAACAAACCAACATCAAGCCAAACATTTACGTCTGTCATCCCAGCGCAGGGGCGTCTCAGATAAAATAAGCAACTAAGCCTGATGGGTTTCCAATACCCATCAGGTTTGAAAACGAAAGCATCATATTAAAGTTCACCGTGTACAAAGAAGAAAAAGAGCTTGGGCTAAAGGAATCCACCAGTCCCTAATCCCCAGCCCCTAATCCCCAATCTTAAAAAAGGAACCATTTATGAAAGTTTTAGTCACTGGCGGAGCCGGATATATTGGCAGTGTCACCGTCGAGCGTTTAATCAAAGCGGGCGAAGAGGTTGTCGTGTTTGATAATCTTTATCAAGGTCATGAGGATGCCGTTCATCCTGATGCCACCTTCATCAAAGGTGATCTTGCCAATAAAGAGGAAATTGAATCAGCCATTGCCGAACACAAGCCTGATGGCATCATGCACTTTGCCTCTTACACTTTGGTTGGTGAATCCGTTGAATTTCCGTTCATGTACTTAAAAGATAATGCTGTAAACGGTGCCAATCTGCTTGAAAGCGCAGCCAAGCACGGTGTCAAACGGTTCATCTTATCTTCGACAGCAAATCTTTTTGACGATCCTGAACAAATGCCCATCGCTGAAAA
>JANQSK010000964.1 GCA_028284105.1 Anaerolineae bacterium | reverse complement strand
ATTATTCTGATTGAAAAAGATGAATATTCGCCTGATTATCAAGCTGGTACCCCTCTGCAAGATGTGTTGGGGGATGCAGTTTTAGAAATTGATATTATTCCAAATATTGCCCGTACAGCGTCGATAGTTGGGGTTGCCCGTGAATATGCCGCATTGACCAATCAACCGCTCACTTTACCTGATTACGAGGTGGTGATGGAGGGGGATGATGTCAACGGCCGTATAGAGATTGAAACCACACATCCTGAACTCAACCCACGATTCACTGGTCTTTTAATTGAAGGTATTGAACAAAAACCAGCCCCATATTGGATGCAGCACCGTTTGAGGATGGCTGGGCAACGGCCGATTAATGTAGCCGTGGATATTAGTAACTACGTCATGCTTGAAATGGGGCAACCCAATCATGCATTCGATTTTGATTTTTTGCGTGCACGAGCAGATGAGTATGCACCAGATGGGCCTGTTAAAATCATTACCCGTTTACCTGAAGAGGGTGAAACATTAACCACGCTGGATGGCATTGAGCACAAGCTCCGTTCCCATAATATTTTGGTGACGGATCCGCTTGGCAATTTGAGCTTAGGCGGCATTATGGGTGGTGCGAATAGTGAAATCAAACCAGAGACCAAGGATGTTTTCTTAGAAGCGGCGGCATGGAACTTCATTAACATCCGTCGTACGGCAACTGATCTACTTGTCCACACTGATGCAGGATTCCGTTTCAGCCGAGGGGTTCATCCCAGCCAATCGATTTTAGGCGCGAGACGTGCCGCTGAATTGTTACGTCGTTTGGCCGGAGGAACAGTTGCCAAAGGGATCGTTGATTATTATCCATTGCCACCGGAAGAAGTAGTCGTCAAGCTTGATTTGGATTATGGCCGTCGACTGAGTGGGCTTGATCTCTCTGGTGAAGAAATGGGTGAATTACTCAAACGCCTTGAGTTTGAAGTAACCGTTGGTGATAATCATTTGGTTGCCACGGTACCTGATCATCGGATGGATATTGAAGGTCCCCATGATTTGGTAGAAGAAATTTGCCGCATGTATGGCTATGACAATATTCCATCGACGGTGCTTTCAGATGTGTTGCCACCGCAACGGGCAAATGTGTTGCTTGATCAAGAAGAACGCATGAAAGATATTCTGGCCAAGGCTGGTTTACAGGAGATTATCACATTCCGCTTGACGTCAGCTGAGGATGAAGCGAAGCTCATTCCTTCAAAGCATCCATCTGGTGTCGATCAACGGCCGTATGTGACCCTCACCAATCCTATCTCACCTGAACGGGCATCAATGCGACACTCCGTATTGGCTTCGGTGATGGACATCTTGGCTGATAATAGTCGCTATCAAGATCGCATCGCATTATTCGAAATCGGTCCTATTTTCATTCAAGATGAAGAAGAAGTGTTGCCGACTGAAATGATGCAGCTGTCAATGGCAATGACTGGCTCGCGCGGTTCAGCAGGTTGGCTGGCTGCCGAACCTGAAAAAATGGATTTCTTCGACTTAAAAGGCGTGCTTGAAACGCTCTTCCGAGAAATTCATGTCGAGGTAAGCTACGAAGCGGCTGAACATCCATCCTATCGACCCGGCCGAACAGCAAAGATGAGTGTGAATGGCAATCAAATCGGTGTCATGGGTGAACTGCATCCCGTTGTTGCAGAGCAGTTCAGCGTGCATAAAGATAAAGATCAAGCTGTTTTGGCAGCTGAAATCAATCTAGAAGCCTTGATTCCACACATTCCGCCATACTTCCCATTTGATTCCATTTCGCCTTATCCAGCGGTTCGTGAAGATTTAGCGCTTATTGTCGATAAAGATGTGAAAGCAGTCGATGTGGAAGCCATCATTCGTATGATAGGTGGGCGACTGCTCAAGTCCGTTGAACTGTTTGATCTGTATGAAGGTGAACAAATCGGGGCTGGAAAGAAAAGTCTTGCCTATCATCTAACTTTCCAAGCATCTGATAAGACGCTGAATGATAAGGTTGTCAAGAAGAGCCGTAATAAAATTTTGGGGCAGTTAAAGCATCGCATTGGTGCTGTCTTACGTGAATAATATTTGATGTGCAAAAGGGCGTAGAGCGAAGGATGATATAAAAATATTGCCCATCACCCTATTTTCCTTTTGCACATCTTTCTTCAAATCCTCACCCCATTAGCTTAAAAATTCTACACAATCGTCACCACATGCAGCCTTGTGGGTTGTTTATTTATGGCGCATGTGGATAATGCACCGGAATTTATGTGATTGACAGAAAGTTCTCTAAAAAAGATGTCTTACAAAGGCTATCAATCACCGAGTAAATCACAATAATTGAAGCTGATCTCATTTTTAAAACTTTTTGTGATTTACCTAAGAGATGAGAATAGGAAGCAATATGAAGAAGGCTTTGGCCAAGTTTGCGGTCGGTACAATCGGACGTACTCTTTTTAGAATTATATTTAAAATCAAATTTGAAGGGAGAGAAAATCTCCCTAAAGATGGGCCACTTTTAGTTATTAGCAATCATTTCACCTGGTTTGAGGCTCCGCTTTTGATTGCATTTTTGCCTTATGGGGCATCCTTTGTGGCTGCAATTGAGATGCGGCGTTTTTGGTGGTTCCGTGCAGGAGAATATGCCTACGATCTTGTATGTATTTGGCGAGGGCAGGTTGATCGCAAAGCGATGAATCATATTTCATCTTTGCTGAATAACGGCCGTGTTGTGGGCATCTTCCCCGAAGGTGGTGTTAACCCAAAATTACAAGAAGCAATTGCGCGCGGGGAACAAGTAAACACAGCGTCTGGCAATCTTGTTCGTGACCCATTGGAGCTGGTTGAGGCGCGTCCAGGTACAGCCTTTATGGCGCTTAGACACAACGTGCAAATTTTACCAGTAGCCGTTTTAGGAACTGAAGCAACCAAAGGGGAGCTTAATTTGTTTAATCGGGTTCCTATCACGATTCGTTTTGGGAAGCCATTTGGCCCATTGGAAATGGATAAGAAGCTACGTGGGCAGGCCAAGCGTGATCGCATGGATGAACTCGGTCATGAGATGATGCTACATTTGGCTCGTCTTTTCCCCCCTGAGAAACAGGGGGCATTTCGGGAAGAAATTGCTGCGGAGCAAAGAGGATAGAGAGAAGAGAGTAAAGAAAGCTATAAGGCTTTGGGAGCTAAGTGAATTAGATGGGATTCAATTTTAAAAAGATTGAATCCCATTTTGTTTTAGGAGGTTATCTAGTTGGAGCCATCCAGCTCATTTTTGAGGGCATTTGCTAGGGACTCAACATTGGGTTGTTCTAGAATGTTGAAATGTTCTCCCTCAATCATATGGATGTTAACATGACCCTGTGTGAGCTTTTTCCAACCCATGTAGGGGTCGTGAGAGCGGAATAGGGCACGGGCTTTCGTTCGGAAAAGGGCTACATTAGATTGAATATGTTTCGGTTGGTAACCTCGACGTGCTTCCAATTGTGTCGCCATCATTTTTTGATATACATCCGATACGTCTGAGATGTCATCAATGATGTCTTCGACAGCTATTTCTTTATTGACTCCAAAACGGCTAAGAAGTTTTTTCCATCCAGAACGAAGCTTACGCTTAATGCGGGCAGCCAAGATTTCAGGTTCGAGCTGACGATTTTCATGAATCCAGAAGGGGATGTTTTGAATAAAGTAGCTTAGATTCTTTGGGCTACTCCAAAAGCGTTCTTGATCTTTCTTTTCAAGAGGTGCATAGCCTTCAAATATGCCGAGTGTTGTGACCTTTTCACCCAATTGTTCAAGCTGATAGGCGGCTTCGTATGCCACAACACCTCCATAGCAGTATCCACCGAGTTGATAAGGTCCTTCAGGCTGTTGCTCCCTAATCGTA
>JANQSK010000888.1 GCA_028284105.1 Anaerolineae bacterium | reverse complement strand
TGCATCCAACGTTTTAAATCGGACGGTCTCACCGGGATTGATAGTCAAAATTGGTGTTCGGTCTTTTGAGAAAACACCATGCAACGTTGATTCATTAGGTTCAATAAGATAATCACTCATCCATGAGTTTTAACGTTTGTGCAAAATTTGGGCAAGACGAAAAGGTCCATTGTCATAAATCAAGACAATTCTTTGCTACCATCCTAATGAATCTGGCCTATTCAATTTTGGGGCAACTGATTAGAACTCAATTTTGAATCAGTGATTTTCTATGCAGGATGACACATTGAAAGGAAATTTAATCGTCAAGAATGGGTCAATCCAATGGAGAGCTCATGGGGATTGACCCATTCATCATAAATATTACTTTAACTCGGCAAGACACCATCTGGAATTGGCGTCACGTACACTTTCCCCTTACGGGCTTTATCAAATTCTGCTTTGGCTTCTGCGAGGAGGTCTGGATTTGTGAATAGATCAAGCCCGGCAAGCGCCATCCCTTTTGAAGCTAAGAGCATCCCTTTTGCCCCAATACTCGAACCTGAAGAGGCGACAATTTGCCAGCTGTGTCCTGGTGTGCCAAGCGGCCAACAGCAGGTTGTCAATTGACCCGTAGGCGTAATCCAGCTCACATCCCCGACTTCTGTAGAGCCGCCCATTAAAGGTGGATTATCAGAATGTTCAATAATTTCTGACCAAAGCGGAATCTCTTTATTCTCATCAGGAATCTCATTTTTTGCTTTCTTTTTCATCCCCTCAAAACTTCTGTCTAGCGCGCCATCAGGAAAAGTAGACTGAAGCTCTTTCGCAAAGGCTTGCTCTTGTTCGGTAAAGGATAACTCACCAGCCTCGACCATTTTTTCATACAGCAATTGGGACATCACATCATTGGGTAAGACATCATAACATCCGGTGATAAATTCAATGTCATGGGTCGTGCCGCTCATTAAAGCCGCTCCTTTCGCGATATCTTTTACCCATTCATAAATTTCATCGACTTGCTCTCGGTGTGGGGCGCGGATGAAGTACCATACTTGGGCATAAGCTGGCACAACATTAGGGGCTTGCCCACCATGTGTAACGACACTATGAATGCGCGCCTCTTGGATTGTATGTTCACGTAAATAGTTCATGCCCACATCCATCAGCATGACGCCATCAAGCGCACTACGACCCATTTCTGGGCTGCCACCTGCGTGGGCAGCAACACCGTGGAAATTGACTTTAAATGAATTTAGGGCAAGCGATGAGCCATTCCAGACAATGTTCGTGCTCCCTGGATGCCAGCTAATGGCAGCGTCGAGGTCATCAAAAACGCCATCTTTTGCCATGAAAGTTTTTCCTACAAGCGTTTCTTCGGCTGGGCAACCATAAAAGCGTATGGTGCCTTCAATATTTTCTTTTTCCATCGCCTCTTTAAGTGCCATCACGGAACCCATGCAGGCGGTTCCATAAAGGTTGTGTCCACAGCCGTGCCCAGGTCCTGCTTCTTCAATGGCTGTTTTTGTTGAAGAGACAGTCTGGGAGAGTCCAGGCAGTGCATCATATTCACCGAGGAACCCGATAATGGGAGAACCACTCCCCCAAGTGGCGATGAAGGCTGTATCCATTTGACCTGCTCCCCATTCTATAGAAAATTCAGCTTCTTCTAGCTGTTTTGCCAATAAATTTGAAGCAAAGGTTTCTTGCAAAGCGACTTGGGGATTGTCCCAGATCTCTTTGGCGATGTAAGCGAGTTTTTCATCTTCATTATTGAGATGATTAAGGATGATTTCTTTTGCAGACATGTTTTCTCCTTTCTTTATGATGGGTTGTATTGATTAAATAGAAACGGCCGTTTGATGCACTTGCAGCACATGAGGCACCGTTTCAGGCTGTTTGCGGCCCCAGCCACACTCGGTAGCGACGCCAAATTGAGGTAAATATTTTTGAGCGAGCTGAATCCTTTGGGCATCATTATCAGGGTTTTTTGGATGCAGGAGGCCAAGATAGATTTCGCTACTCGAGGGCAGGTTTAATTGAGTGAGTGGTGCAAAAAAGGCATCACTTGCGGTTGGGTCTGAGATGGGAATGTGCATAAAATTTAACGGCCGTTTTAAGCCACTTGCTATGAGATTGGCTAAATTAACCGCCACACCTAAATCATCTTGCTTCACCAAAGGGGCATCTACTGGACTGCCGTAGCAGAGGTGGTAGCCTAACTCGACGTTCGTTGGTACCGCATTGCCCAGTTCAGCTAATGTTGGATGAAGATTGTTGCTGTCGTAAACCCAATCATCAGGGAAATAGTCTTCTAACAGTAAAATCTCTTGACAACAATCCCACTGGATCGCTAATGAGTGATGAGGGATTCGGTCGCAAATTTCGGACATCTCTTCGAGAAGCGCTTTTTTCATCAGTTGGATATAAGCATCTTGCGAATCTGGATGAAAATAAAGTAGACCTGTGGCAAACGGGGTAGGTAGACTAACTTGAAAGCGAACATCTGGCGGAATTTGCCCAGATTGTTGTTTGGCTTGAAAAACGGCAAAAGAGTCAACTGCGGGTTGAACATAGCCTAGGGGTCGAAAAACAATTTCATCAACTGGCACATCTGGATTCAAAACGAATAGATTATTCTCACGACTTACTCCCCCTTGTAAATCTCGGATTGGCACGGTGCGTCCTGCTGGGTTGAGCATGACAGCATGGTGCTGTTCAAGCATGGCGCGTTGGAAACCGATCCAGCCTTTGCGAACGCCCGTTTCACCGTCGGGTATTCGGTTGAGATGGTCTCCGACTGCACCGCATACGGCGTCAAATACGGCTTCGGTTGTTTCTAATGGGACACTGCCTACTAGATGAACCATTCTTTTTGTCGTCATGTTTTCTCCTTCTCTTGTTTGACTACCCTATTTTGGGCCATGTGTCCGTTAAACGATAACCTGCTGGCCAAGGGTCTGTTGGGTCGCACATCAGCTGGTGTGTGCCTGTGATCCACGCTCTGCCTTGAATGGTTGGGATGATGGCCTGTTTGTCTCCAACGGTTTCTGTTCCCACAATTTGGCAGTTGAAGCGAGAATTGATGATAGAACGGCCGTCATATCGCCCACCAACGTCTAGCTGCCCTTTGGCAAACATCACGGCCATTCGAGCAGAACAACCTGTGCCACATGGAGAGCGATCCAGCTTGCCGGGGTCAATGGCCACTGTGTTACGGCCAGTCAGGACACCTTCTTCTTCATGCAAAGGTAAGGTAAATTGGCAAAACGAAATGTGTTGCCAGTCTGGGTTCGTGGGGTGGGTAAAGCCTAGCTGTTCATTGGCCGCCTTAGTGATTTTGGCGCCAGTTTCTGCAAGGGCGTTCGCTTCATCAGGAACGATGTCAAAACCAAGGGCTTGAGCATCAACGAGAACAAAGCTGTCTCCCCCGTAGGCTGTGTCAACTGTCAGAGTGCCAATCTCTTC
>JANQSK010000871.1 GCA_028284105.1 Anaerolineae bacterium | reverse complement strand
TTAGAACGAGGTGATGTCTGTTTTCACAGCACATGGCGCACCTTGTTTGGCACTCCACGCAAAACTGAGCTCTTTAAGGCGTATTTACTCTTTTTGCTTATTTCCATTCCAGTCATTCAAATTTTAATTGCGCTGGGATTGATTTCCCCGTGGATTGCCCCTTTTGCTTGGCAGGCCAACATTGGCGGTGGGCTTCTCTTTGGTGTGGGGATGGTGGTCGCCTCCACTTGTATCACAGGTGTTTTCTATAAATTTGGGCATGGTATGTTGGGTATGGCTGTGGCCTTTGCGGCGTGGAGTGTGGGGGATATCTTAACCTACGCTGGACCCCTTCAAGGGCTGCGGAATGGTTTGAATGCGAATCCCATTTCTTTTAATGGGGAAACAGCCACCGTTTTGAACGGTAACTTTTGGATTGGTCTTGTGGTTTTGATTGGACTGGGTGTGGCAACGGCCGTTTACCTTCGCAGTGCATCCCCATCAAAGCCTGGAAAACTGATGGGCTGGGAAAGACTTGGTATTGCGCTTGCTGTTGTCATGAGCTTAGCCTGGTTTGTTGCAGATGCGGGTGGATCCAACTACACATTTGGCACCTCTGGTGTGCCAACGGCGCTCTTCCTTGGTCCGTTTGGAGGTCCTCAAACCTCATCAACGTGGATTATGGTTACGTTGCTAAGCATTATTCCGGGCGCATTTATTGCAGCTCGTCAAAATGATACGCTTTGGGTGCGCGGTGAAACTCCCAAACGGTATGCACAGCTGGCCGCAGGTGGCTTTTTGATGGGGATTGGAGCTGGCATTGCCGGTGGCTGTAATTTAGGTCACGGTATGGTTGGCGTTTCCTTGCTATCTATTGGAAGCATTGCTACGACGATTGCGATTATTGCCGGTATTTTTATTGCTGATCGAGCTGTGAAGCTTATGGCATAGTTGTAGACAAGAGCTAAAAAGGATTAAAATGGCAAAAATCTTATTGTGTCATCCCTTATTTTTAAAGTTGAACCCTGATGAACAGGCTGCCAGTAGCCCTTATTTTCCGCTAGGCCTGCTTTATTTAGCTGGATATGTACGTGAGAATGGCCATGATGTGGCCATTTTTGATGGTACTTTTGCTGATGGTGAGGCAGATTTCACTGCTGCCTTAGAGCTGCATCAGCCGGATGTTGTTGGTATTTCTGCGTTATTGCCGACAAAAAATATGGCGCTTCGCTTGGCCCAACTTGCCCATGAGCAAAACTATATGGTGATATTTGGCGGTCCTGATCCCACAAAATCACCAACCCAATATTTAAACCACGAACAAGTTGATATTGTTGTTCATCATGAAGGGGAACAAACGATCCATTCTTTACTCAATCAAATTGATGCGGGTTCATTAACCGTTGAGTCTCTGCGAAACGAACTGGGCGTAGCTTACCGGGACCAAGGCAATTTTATTGTCAATAAGCCGCGACCGCCTATCGAAGATTTGGATAGCTTACCGCTTCCTGCCCGGGATTTGATTGAAATGGATCGCTATTTAAATGTGTGGGAAGAAACAAACGGATATGCTTCGATGACACTATCCACTTCACGAGGTTGTCCCTATGGGTGTGAATGGTGTGCAGATGCTGTTCACGGTCAATCTTATCGTCAGCGGTCACCTGGAAGTGTGGCTGCTGAGATGAAGCTGCTGAAGAAGACCTACAATATTGATAGATTACGTCTGGTGGATGATGTAGATGGTATTAAACGGGAATGGCTTGAAGAATGGGCAGAAACGGCCGATTCCTTAGATGCAGTAATCCCATTTGAAGCGTTAAATGACCTTGAACGTCAAGATATACCGATGCTTGATGTTCGGGACAGCTTGTGAAAAAAGCGAAATGTATATCTTCCCACCGTGAGTGGGAATCTCCATGCTCCTCCTCAGGAGTAATGTTCATGAAAATGTTCAGAATGCCAGGTTTGATCTTTCTTGCCATATTGGGTCTCGCCTGCACAAGGCAAAATCCATATGAATGAATTAAACTTTTTTGAGGACGGGTCTCCTTTTCTTAATCACCCTTTGCTCACTGCTGAACGAACAAATCTTGAAGCTGATTTTGTTGAAGGTCAGCTTGGGTTAAATAAAGGTGCCGCTATTTTAGATGTAGGTTGTGGCTTTGGACGACACGCTATCGAATTGGCTAAACGAGGCTATCAAGTAACGGCCGTTGATCCAGCAAAAGCGATGATTGAGCGTGGGCAAGCAGATGCAGCTCAAGCCAATGTGTCTGTCCAATTCCATCAAATGGGTGGAGAACAGCTTCAGTTCAATAATCAATTTGATGGTGTGATTGCATTATTTACAACCCTTGGTCAGCTATCAGCTGCTCATGGGGAGAGTAGCCAAGCCTTAGTACCTATTTTCGATGCGCTTAAACCGAGAGGTCAGTTTATTGTTGAGGTGCCTCAGTTAGAAACGGCCGTTAAGCACCTCAAACCATTTGATCAATTTGGCACAGATGAACAAGGCACAAGGATTCATCGTGAATTTGATGAGGCCAGCCAAATTGTGACAGAACGGTTTGAACTTTATGGTCCTGATGATACTCGTCATTTTTTATTGAAATATAAACTGTTTTCTGTTGAACAATTGACTAAACTTATTACAGAAACTGGGTTTACGATTAATGCGACTTTTGGTGGATACGATCAATCTCCTCTCGTGGAAGATTGCCCCATCATGATTGTTGTTGGGCAAAAGTAATCAATGGACATCTGAAATAAAATTTCTGCCTTCTGTATGATTTCTGTAAGAATTTCTACCGAAATTAGCGTAAGAGGAGCGCGATTCAACCAGTCAATGAAGAGGAATGTATAAAATGTTGAAGCAACAAACCACCTTATGGCCCATTTCATTAAGCCGCATGCTGATCGGTGTTTTATGGCTTTTTTCACTAAGGTGGAAATTACCACCTGATTTTATGCCGGCAAGTGGAAAGGGTTTAATGGATTGGTTGCTTTTAGAAGTGCAGCATCCTGCCTTTCCTTTTTATGCAAACTTTGTTGAATCAATTGTTATTCCAAATTTCACTTTATTCGCATGGCTCATATTTCTTGCTGAACTATTTGTCGGCTTATCCCTTCTCTTGGGTGCATTTACCAGAGCTGGAGCAGCTTTCGGCTTGCTCATGTCTATTAATCTTGGGATTGGTTTACTGGAAGTTCCTGGGGAATGGCCTTGGTCTTACATGATGATGGCGATGTGGCACGGTACATTTTTTGTCACAAATGCGGGCATGTTATGGGGTTTAGACCGCTGGATTGGTGAAAAGGGAATTGCAGGTATTATCAGGAGGCAATCATGAATCAAGCAGACAACACAACGAGTAAAAATTTAGGTTTAGCTTTATTACGAATCACACTAGGCATTATTATTACAGTAACTTGGTATGATAATTTAGTAAAAGGGCTTTACACTGCCGATGGCTTAACCGGATTTTTGAACTGGCTTTTTGCGCCAGATGGGAATGCGAGCTCATTGGCTTTTTATAAATCGATTCTTGACGCGACAATCATTCCCGCAGCCGGTTTGTTTGCAATATTCCAGCTGGTTACAG